>DASXEF010000739.1:0-14099 GCA_036490255.1 Kofleriaceae bacterium | reverse complement strand
CCGAGACCGATCAGTCGAAAGATGACTACTACGGCATCCCCTCGAACGTCGTGAACGGCAACTCGCTGACCTGGTCGACCACGAAGTTCGACGACAGCGGCGACGGCGACGAGAGCGACTGCGGCAACTCGAGCCACGCGGTCGTGTCGCCGTGCAACGTCACGCCGATCTTGCCGATCCCGACCAGCCCGCTGGTCGAAGGCGGCGTCAACACCAGCGACAACGATCACCACATGCTCGTCGTCGACGCCGACAACTGCCGGCTGTGGGAGCTCTACTTCGCCGAGATGTCGGGCTCGACCTGGACGCACGACAACTCGTCGAGCTGGGATCTGACCTCGGACGCGCTGCGCCCCGACACGTGGACCTCGGCCGATGCTGCCGGCTTCCCGATCTATCCGCTGCTGCTGCGCGCGAGCGAGGCGAGCTCCGGCACGATCAACCACGCGTTCCGGTTCACCGCGGAGAACGCCGACATCCGCAACACGTACGTGTGGCCGGCGCGCCATCAGGCGAACACCGGCACGAGCACGAACCTGCCGCCGATGGGCCAGCTGATCCGGCTCAAGGCGAGCTATCAGATCCCGTCGAGCTACAACACGCAGTCCAAGGCGATCCTCACCGCGATGCAGACGTACGGCATGTACGTCGCCGACAACGGCTCGAGCTGGTACGTCCAGGGCGAGCCGAGCGCCGATTGGCAGGACGATACGTTCGACCAGGTGCAGTCGGTCGCCGGCAGCAACTTCGAAGCCGTCGACATCACCGCGATCACGTCCCGCTCCGGCTTCGACATGGACTCCGGCAAAGTCCCACCGCAGTAGCCGGCGTCTCGGCCGGTCACCGCCCGTCAGGGTCAGTCAATGCGGGCTTAACGAGGCGCGCTCGCCAAGCGTGGTAACGGTGGTGAGGTGAAGCGCCTCGCGCTCGTGGTCGTGTCGATGGTGGTCGCGTGCCACGACGATCCGCACTTCGCGACGCTGCACGAGACGGTTCGGCTGACCGGCGACTCGCTGCATGCCTCGACGTTCACGCTCGGCAACGGTCTGCGCGTCGCGCTGCTGCGCGATCCACGCGCGGCGATCGCGTCGATCGATCTGCGGTTCGAAGTCGGCGTCGCCGACGACACCAAGCCGGGCTTGGCGCTGATCGTCGGCGAGCTGCTCGCCGGTCACGGCAGCGACGCCGAGCTGACGAGCCGGCTCGAGCTCGATCTCGATCGCACCGATCTGGCATCGACGATGTTCGATCTCGACGGCGCGATGGAGCTCGCCGCGCAACGGCTCGAGACCCGCTGCGACGCGTTCGATCCGTACGCGCTCGACGAAGCGCGCGACCGCGCGACCGCGACGCTGTCGGGAATCCCACCGAGCCTGACGGCCGCGGTGTGGGGCGCCGGCCATGCCTACAGCCACGGCGTCGGCGATCCGCACGCGCTCACCGCGATCACCGGCGACGACGCGTGCGCGTACTACACGAAGCACTACGGGCCGAGCTCGGCGACGCTCGTCGTCGTCGGCGCGTTCGACGATAACTTCGAGCGCCGGTTGCGCGCGCGCTTCGAGCGGATCGGCAGGACGGTGCTGGCGCCGCGCGAGGCGGTGCCGGCGCTGCAAACCGGCACGTCCGCGCGCGTCGCGGTCTGGGGCCTCGCGAAACCAACCGCGGCGCTGGCGTTTCCGATGCCGGCGCTCGATGCCGCCGACGAAGTGCTCGCCGAGCTGGCGATGCGCGAGATCCAAGGCTGGGACAAGTCGCTGCACGTCGCGCTCGTCGGCGGGCGGCGCGGCCGCGCGCTCGTGATGGCGATCGAAGGCGACCCGAGCAGCGCGTTGCCGAAGCTGCGCGAGCTAGTCGCGAATCACTACAACGCGCAGAGCGACGATCGCAGCCCGAACACGCCCGAAGATGCGCTCGATGCCGCGCAGGCCTTCGACGATCCGTTCACGCGCGGCGGCGAGCTCGCCGATCTGGTGGTCGCCAACCGCTCGCTCGATCGCTTGACGCGCGCGAAGGCGTGGACCGATCTGGCGCTGTCGTTCCACTGGATGCGCTTGCACGTATTCGACGTCAAGCCGCGCGAGCTCGCGCTGTTTCCGGCAGAAGCGCGCGAAGGCGGCGTCTCGCTCGAAGCGCTGACCGATCCCGCGAGCGCGTCGGATCGCCTGGTCGCCGCGCCGCATACACCGATCGCCGCCGTGCCGGTGCGCGCGATCTCGCGGCCGATCGCGGACTACACGCTCGCGAACGGCCTGCGCATCCTGCTCGCCCCCGATCCGGCTTCGAGCGTCGTCGACATGCGGCTCGTCGAGCCGATCGGCAGCCGCGACGAGCCCGCGCCCGGCATCGCGATGCAAGCGGCGCTCGAGCTCGAAGCCGGGGACGCCGGCTGGGATGCGAGCGAGAAGGTCGATTGGTACGACAAGCGCGTCTCGCAACAAGATGCGAACGCGACGCCGACGCGCACGCGGTTTCGCGTCGTCGGCTTCGGCGCGCTCGCCGACTGGCACTTGTGGGCGCTCGCGTTTCGCGTGACGACCGGCCGCTTCGAGCACGCGAGCGCGCCGCTCGCGCGGTGGAAATCGCATTTCGTGCCGGCCGGCGCGACGCTGATCGTCGCCGGCGGATTCGACGTCCCGACGATCCGCACGTCGATCGACACCTGGTTCGGCCCGTGGCGCACGCTCGATCCGAAGCCCATCGTGCATGCGCGTGGGCCCGGCAAGCCCGTCGTCGAGCTCGGCGACGACGGCGCGCTCGCGATCGAGCTCGGCTACTCGTTTACCGACGCTGCCACGTCGACCGCGGGCGCCGCGATCGTGCTCGCGACGATCGCCGAGCAGCGCCTCGCGGACGCGACGCGCGGCATGATCGACGGCGCGTTCACCTACGACGCCGGTGATCGCCGGCTGTCGATCGCCGGCGCGCTGGATCCGTCGACGCTGCCGCAGCTCGTCGCGACGATCGATCGCGAGCTCGACAAGCTGCGCGACGTGCCCGTCGACGCGATCGAGCTCGAGCGCGCGAAGCGATCGGCGATCGCAGAACGGCTCGGCGGTGCCCTGAGCGCGTCGGGACGCGCACACGAGCTCGAAGAACGCGTCGCCGGCGCGATGCGGCTGGACGCGCCGCTCGACGCCAGCTCGATCGAAGCGACGAGCGCCGACGAGCTGCGCGCCGCGGCGGCCGAGCTCTTCGCGCGCGACAACCGCGCGGTCGCGATCCACGGCAGCAAAGTCGACAGCGATCGCGTGCTGACCGCGCTCGGCGTCGATCCGGCGAGCGCGTTGCGGCGCTAGCGGCGAACGCCGACGTTGTACAGACTCTAGAACATCTCTGCGAGCCGCGACCACGCCCGTTTGAACATGCCGCCGCGATCTTCGTTGCCGGCGCCGCGCGATGGCTGCTTCGACATGTGGCCGTGATCCGCGCCGAACATCACGAGGCCGACGCCGGTCGAATACGCGGGCGAGCGCACGACATCGACGAGGCCGCCGATCTTCGTCGGCATCCCGCGCCGCGTCGGCAAGCCGAGCACCTGCTCCGCCACCTCACACATGCCGTCCATCGCGGTCGCGCCGCCGGTGAGCACGAGGCCCGCCGCGAGCCCGTCGAAGTAACCGCAGCGCATCAGCTCCTTCTTGACGTGCTCGAAGATCTCTTCGATGCGCGGCTCGATCACCTCGACGAGCTTCATGCGCTGCAACGCGCGTGGCCCGCGACCGCCGACGGAAGGCACTTCCATCTGCTCGCCGTCGTCGACGTGGCCGCGCCACGCGCAGCCGTACTTGCGCTTGATCTTCTCGGCCGAGTCGAGCGGCGTGCGCAGCACCGTCGCGATGTCGTTGGTGACATGGCCGCCGCCGAGGGGCAGCACGCTCGTGTGCACGATCGCGCCGTCGGCGTAGACCATCACGTCGCAGGTGCCGCCGCCGATGTCGATCAGCGCGACGCCGAGCTCTTTCTCGTCGTCTTCGAGCACGGCCTGCGACGACGCGAGCGATTCGAGCACGATGTCGGCGACCTGCAGGTTGCAGCGGTTCGCGCACTTGATGACGTTCTGCGCGCTCGCGACCGCGGTGGTCACGATGTGCACTTTCGCTTCGAGCCGCACGCCGGCCATGCCGAGCGGATCGCGAATGCCGTCTTGATCGTCGACCACGTACTGCTGCGGCAACACGTGCAGCACTTCGCGGTCCATCGGGATCGCGACGGCTTTCGCCGCGTCGATCACGCGCGCGATGTCCGCTTCTCGGACCTCTTTGTCTTTCACCGCGACGATGCCGTGCGAGTTCAAGCCGCGCACGTGCGCGCCGGAGATCGCCGCGTACACCGTCGTGATCTCGGCGCCGGCCATGTTCTCGGCCTCGTCGACCGCTTGCTGGATCGATGCGACGGTCGCGTCGATGTTGACGACGTAGCCGCGGCGCAGGCCCTTCGACGGCGCGGTGCCGATGCCGATGATGTCGACGCCATCGTCGGTCACCTCGCCGGCAATGCACGCGATCTTCGTGGTGCCGATGTCGAGTCCGACGATGATCTCGGAGGTCTTGGGCTTCGCCATTACTGATCTTTCTGGGTGAACGCGACGGTGACGTGATCGTTGCGGGTATCGAGGTGAATCGCGCGGGCGCGCGTGCGTTCGTCGTCGGAGAGCTCGCGCCACGCCGCATCGAACGTGCGCAACCGCGCGCCGAGGTCTTGCCCGACCGCGCCGAGCTCGATCGTGCTCGCGCCGGAGCGAAACGCGAGCGCGCCGTGCGGGTCGATGCGAACCTCGTCGACACTCGGGCGATCGCCCTTGCGCCATTCGGCGAGCGCGGCGAGCGCACCGGTGATCGTCTTCGCGGTCATTTCGGGATCGGCGAGATACGCGGTGCGATCGAGCCCGCTGATCAGCGGCAGCTGATCGCCGTCGTCGGCCTCGGCGCGCTTGAACGCGTGGCCCGACGCGTCGACGAGGTAGCGACCGCCGAGCTCGGCGAGCGCGACCGGCTCGTGCTCGTGGATCTCGATCACGACCGTGTGCGGCAGCACGCGATGCGCGTCGGCGCGTTCCACCCACGGGTTCGCGCGCAGCTCGCGCACGATCGAATCGAGGCCGGCCTCGAACACGTTGTCGCCGACGTGGATCGGCAGGAGCGCGCGCGCTTGATCGTCGGCGAGATGATGGTTGCCGCGTAGCTCGATCTGCTCGATCGCGAACCTCGGCGAGTGCGTGACGAAGCGATAACCCGCCCATGCCGTGCCGCTGATCGCGACGAGCACACCGAGCGCCGCGAGCACCGGCAGCGCTCGGCGAAGCGACCTGCCGCATGCATCGGCGATCGCGGCCGGCTTCGGCAGCCGCGCCCACAGCGGGGTCGCGGCTGGCTTGCGGCGATTCGACTTCGGACGAACCGTCAGCCGCGAGGCGCGCGGCGGGCGCGTATCGCGGGCAGCATCGCGCTCCCCCTGGCGGGATCGATCCATGATTCGGAAATAGTCATGGCGCGATCATCCGGGCAATTTTTTGGATCACTTCTGCGAGGTTGACGAGATCTCACCTGAACGGGCGATCACTCGTCGTCGTCATCCGTGAACTGTACGTAGTCCGGTGTACCCGGTTTCGGCTCCGCCTTCTTCGAGGACGTTTTCTTACTGCTCTTCGACGAGGCCGTTTTCGTCGGCTTCGCATCGTCGTCATCGTCGTCGTCGCCCTTCGCGGCCTTCTTCGACGTCTTCGCGGAAGTCTTCTTCGCCGCCGGTTTGGCCGGCTTCGCGTCGTCGTCGTCGTCATCGTCGCCCTTCGCAGCGGGCTTGGCCTTTGCGACGGACTTCTTCGACGTTTTCTTCGCCGGCGTGGCGGCTGCGGTATCTCCCGAGCCGCTACCGCTCGACGCCGTCGTCTTGCTCGAGCTGCCGCCGCGAGGTTTGAACGCCTGGCCGTGAGCGACCGCGGCGGCGAGCACTACCGCGAGCGAGATCGTGAGCAGCCGGCGCATCGCAATTAGTTTCCCACACTCGCGGCCCGCGCGCTCGCGATTATGGCGGGGGCGCGCAGTCGGGCCGGTCGTCGATTTCGAGGCGCGTCAACAGCCCGCCGCGAATCGTGAAATGGAACTCGTGCTCGTCGGAAATGCACGTGGTGTTCTTGCAGTGCTCGAACGCGTGCACGATGTCGTCGCTCTCCGGGAACACCGACGCGTACGAGGGAATCAGATCGATCGAGCGCGCGTCGGAGCCGGCATCGGGATCGTTGGTCACGCGCACGAGCTCGAGCCCGCGCGACGGGATCAGCTGCGCGAGCGGCGAGGTTTCGTTTTCCTGCTGCAGCCGCTCGTAGCTCGCGACCACGCACAGCGTGCGCATCGTCGCCGGCGGCTTCGGCGCGCCGAGCAAGTGGTACTTGACGAGCGCATGCGCGGCCGCCGCGGCGACCTCGCAGCTCGTCGATTTCGCGGCCGCGAGCAGTGCGCTACGGCCGTCGCTACCCGGCTCGTCGGGCTGCGCTTCGACCAGCTCGGCGATCGTCTGCACGCGCGTTTGCGGCTCGAGCTTCGGATCCGTCATGGCCGCGAGAAACGTCGCGCGCTCGTCCTGGATCGCCAAGATCTCGAGCGCGGTATCGACGTGATCCTTGTGCACGAGCTCGACGAGGTGTTGCGAATCGAGCCCGCCCAATGCTGCGCCGGCGACGTCGCGCTGGCCGGCGTTCCATGCGCGCACGATCAGCTCGACGCGCTCGTTCTGATCGGGGTTGTCGTGATCGCCGCGCAGCGCATCTTCGACGAGCTCCGATTCCGGCGGCGGGATCGAGACGATGGCGTCGAGCGCGGGACGGATCTGCTCGATGTCGGTCTGGTTCAGCTGATCGAACGCCCACAACGCGAGGCTGCGGCGCAGACACGGATCGGCGAAATCGGCGGTATCGATCGGCGTATCGAGCTCGGCGACCGTGCGCTTCGGGCAATTCGCGGCGGCCACCGAATGCGTGCACGTGAAGTTGCCCTGGCGCAGCAGCGCGATCGCGAGCGCCTCCGAGATCGGGCCGGTCGGCACTTCGTAGAGCTTTTCCTGCCAGTCGGCGCCGTGCGGATCGATCTGCTTCCACAGCGCGAGCGCATCGGTATCCGAGCCGACCGCGACGTGATCCCAATCGATCGCGAGCAGCTTCGGCACCGGCACGCGCTCGAGATCCGGATCCGGCTGATGCGGTGCATCCGGCGCAACGTGCGGCGGTGGCTGCGTCGCGATCGGCTGCGGCGGCGCAGCACCGCACGCGAACAGTCCAGCCAATACGATCGCGCGCACGCTGAAAGTATAGACGCGCGAATCAGCTCGCGGTTGCGAGGATCTGCTCGCACAACGTCGCGTAATCCATCCCCGCTTGCTTCGCGATTTTCGGTAACAGGCTCGTGGCCGTCATCCCCGGCAGCGTGTTGACCTCGAGCACGAACACCTCGCCCGTCGTCGAGATGCGCAGATCGGGTCGCGCGTGGCCGCTGCAACCGAGCGCATTGTAGGCGGCGAGCGCGTGATGCTCGGCGTTATGCACGACCTCGGCGGGTAGCTCGGGCGGCAGCAAGTACTTCGTGTCGGTGCGTTTGTACTTCGCCTCGTAGTCGTAAAACTTCGTGGCCGGGCGAACCTCGACGGAGCCGAGCACGCGGCCGTCGAGAATCCCGACGAAGACTTCGGTGCCGGCGATGTAATCCTCGACGATCACCGGGCCGTGATACATGCGCGCCGCGCGCACCGCATCGGCGATGTGCGCGCGATCCTCGACGATGCTCACGCCGACGGAGCTGCCTTCGAACGCCGGCTTGACGACGAACGGCAGCGGGCGTTTCGCGAGCACGACGACGGCGTCACTCGCGTCGATCGCACCGGCGTGCGGCAACAACTGCCACGCCGGCGTCGGCACGCCGACGTGCTCGAAGATCCGCTTCGACATCACCTTGTCCATCGCGAGCGCGCTCGCGAGGATTCCGGATCCGGTGCACGCGATCTGCATGCACGAGCACAAGCCCTGCACCGCGCCGTCTTCGCCGTACGTGCCGTGCAACGCGTTCCACACGACGTGCGCGCCCGATGCTGCGAGCAGCTGCGGCAGGCTCGTGCCGGTCTTCCAATCGATCGCGACGACGTCCCACTGATTGCCCTGCAACGCCTGGAGCACGCCCGCGCCGGTGTTGAGCGAGACTTCGCGCTCGGCGGAGAGTCCGCCCATCACGACCGCGACACGCTTGCCCGAGAAACGATGTTGCACGGCCGCGTTCTAACGCTTATTCGATCGGCGTGCCGGCATTTTCGTCGTTCGATCGTCGCGGTTATCCGATGGTGTCGGCGCGCGACGGCTACGCGCAATGGGCCGCGTCGTACGAGCAAACGATCAAGGACGACATGGATCGCGTGGTGCTCGAGCGCATCGCGACGATCGCGTGGCCGAGCATCGCGCGCGCGGCCGATCTCGGTTGCGGCACGGGTCGCACCGGCGCGTGGCTGCGCGCGCACGGCGTCGCGCACGTCGACGGCATCGACGGCTCGCCCGAGATGCTCGAGCAAGCGCGCGCACGCGGCGTGTTCGACTCGCTCGCCGTCGCCGATGTCGGCGCGACCCCGCTCGGCTCGGGCGACTACGACCTCGTCACGACGTGCCTCGTCGACGAGCACCTCGCCGATCTTCGGCCGCTGTATCGCGAGTCGGCGCGGCTATCGCGCGGCGCGCACGTCGTCGTCGGGTTCCATCCGTTCTTCATCATGACCGCCGGCATGCCGACGCACTTCGACGGCGCCGACGGCACGCCGATCGCGATCGAGACCCACGTGCACTTGCTCTCCGATCACGTCGCGGCGGCGATGGCGGCCGGCTGGCAGCTCGCCGAGCTGCACGAGCAAGTGATCGATCAAACGTGGATCGCCAAGAAGCCGAAGTGGGAGCCGTTTCGCGACGTGCCGATCAGCTTCGCGATCGTCTGGCGTCAGTAAGCGAGCATGTACGCGAGCGCGAGGATCGTGTACAGCGCGAGCGGAAACACGGTCGCGCAGAGCAGCAGCTTGAAGAGCCGCCGCATCCGCCGCGATGGATCGAGCGCACTCGGATCGTCCATGCCGAGATAACGCGCGAAGCGGCCGGGCTATTCCCCGACGACGACCGGCTCGGCTTCGAGTGTCACGCCGAACGCGGCGCTGACACCGGCGCGAATTTCGTCCGCGAGCGCGAGCAGCTCCGCGGTCGTCGCGCCGCCGCGATTGACGAGCGCGAGCGCGTGCTTCGTCGACGTGCCGACGTTGCCGCGCACGGTTCCTTTCGCGAAGCCGGCGCGCTCGATCAGCCACGCCGCCGAGATCTTCACGCGACCATCCGGCTGCGGCCATTGCGGCACACCGGCGATCCGCTCGGCCGTGTAGTGATCGACGATCGGGTTCGTGAAGAACGAGCCGGCGCTCTTCGAGTCTGGATCGTTCGGATCGACGACCATCGCCTTGCCGCGGCGCAGCGCGATCACGGCATCGCGAATGTCGCGCAGGTCTACTCGCGAACCGATTGCCTTCGCGAGCTCGCCATAGCGAATCGGCGCCGGCGCCGCTTTCGGCAGACAGAACGCGACGCCGGTGACGATCCAGCGCGACGACTGCTTGAACCAGCTCGTGCGATACGCGAAGCCGCATTGCTCGCGCGAGAACGCCGCCGCTTCGCCGGTGAAGCGATCGAGTGCATCGACGCGCACGATCGTATCGGCGACTTCTTGGCCGTACGCGCCGACGTTTTGCATCGGCGTCGCGCCGACGCGGCCCGGAATTCCCGACAAGCACTCGATGCCGGCGCGACCGTCGGCGACCATTTCCGCGACGAAGTCATCCCAATCGGCGCCGGCGCCGACCGTGACGATGTCGTCCGCGATCGCGATGCCGCGCCAGCCGAGCTGGACGACCGTGCCGTCGAAGCCGGCATCGCCGACGACGAGGTTCGAGCCGCCGCCGAGCACGAGCAAATGCTCGCAACCGACGGCGATCTCGCGCAGCTCGTCGATCGAGTCGGCGATCACGAGCTCGCGCGCGGGGCCGCCGAGGCCGAGCGTCGTGCGGTCTGCGAGCGATGCGTTGGCGAGCCGCTGCATCAGCCGCGATACGCGCGATACCGCGCGACCTCGACAAAGCCCATCCGCGCCAAGATCGGCGCCGAGGTTTCGGGATTCGACGCGCTCGTGACGAACTCGCGATCCGTCGCCGCCGCGCGCGCCGCGACCAACGCGCGATAGGCGCCGCGGCCGCGAAACTTCGGCAGCACGACGCCGCCGCGCAAATACGAGATCCGCGCGAACGTGTTCATCGCGGCGGCGCCGGCCGGCTCGCCGTCGACGCGCGCCAGGAACATGAGCTGATGTGCCGCGGCCGCGCGATACAGCGCGCGCAGCTCGTGCGCTTCGCCGCCCCACGCGAATGCCATGAGCTCGGCGAACGTGTCGACCGTCGCGTCGGTGACGCGCTCGACGGTCACGCCCGGCACGGCGTGGAACGGCTCGCGCGTCGCGCGCACCAGCTGCACGATCTCGCGGCGCTCGAGGCCTCGGCGTTCGAGTCGATCGCCGAGGTCATCCGGCGCGCTGCCCGGCGGTACGGTCCAGCGAAACTTGCAGCCGATCGAGCGGTAGTCGTCGATCGCGGCGTCGATCTGCGCGTCGTCGCGCACGATCGATCGCTCGACGCCGTTGAGCGAGCCGTGACGGATCGATGGCGTGATCACTTGAAACCAGTCGGGCCTATCGATCACGCGCTGACCCGGCACCGGGTAGTACGCGAGCGCCATCGCCGCGATCGCGTCGTCGCGAACGTCGTGCGGCGTCAACGCGCGACCGTCGCGCTCGATTCCTGGACGCGCACGAGGTTCTTGCGCGTCGCCGGTCCGAGTCGCTTCTCGAGCAGCTCGATCACGTCGTTGCAGGCGAGCTGGATGTTGCCGGCGCCGAGCGTGATCACGAGATCGCCCGGGCGCGCCTGCGCGTCGAGCCACGCGGCCAGATCTTCGCGGCGCGGGATGTAGTGGATGTCCTTGTGGCCGGCTTCGCGTGCGAGCGCGACGAGCCGTTCGCTCGTCACGCCGTCGATCGGCTTCTCGCCGGCGGCGAAGATGTCGCAGATCACGACCTTGTCGGCATCGTGAAATGCGCGCGGAAACTCGTCCCATTGATCGCGCGTGCGCGTGAAGCGATGCGGTTGAAACGCGGCGACGACGCGGCGGCCGCCGAAGCTCGCCTTCGCGCCCGCCAGCGTCGCGCGCACCTCGACCGGGTGATGGCCGAAATCGTCGACGACGGTGACGCCGCCGACCTCGCCGCGCACGGTGAACCGCCGCGCGACGCCTTCGAATTGCGAGATCGCCTTCGCGTACGTGTCGAACGCGATGCCCATGAAGTCGGCGACGGCGAGCACGCCGAGCGCGTTGAGCACGTTGTGCGCGCCGGGCATCGGCAACGTGACCTCGCCGAGCTCGTCGGCTTTGCGCCACGCGACGAACCGCGTCGTCATGCCGTCGTGGCGCACGTTGCGCGCGCGATACGTCGCCTGCGCCGACGTGCCGAACGTGACGAAGCGCTTGGTCAAATTCGGCAAGATCGCCTGCACGCCGGCGTTGTCCGCGCACAGCGCCGACAGCCCGTAGAACGGCACGCGGTTGCAGAAGTCGGTGAACGCGCGCTTGACGTTGTCGAACGTGCCGTAGTGATCGAGGTGCTCGGCGTCGACGTTGGTGACGATCGACACCGTCGGCGATAGCGTCAGGAACGAGCCGTCGCTCTCGTCGGCTTCGGCGACGAGGTAGTCGCTCTTGCCCCAGCGCGCGTTCGCGAGGCCGAGCGAGTTGACGCGACCGCCGATCACCGCGGTCGGATCTAATCCGGCCGCCATCATTACGGTGTGCATCATCGTCGTCGACGTGGTCTTGCCGTGTGCGCCGGCGACCGCGATCGCGTACTTCATGCGCATCAGCTCGCCGAGCATCTCGGCGCGCGGAATCACCGGGATCGACCGCGCGCGTGCCGCCTCGACCTCGGGGTTGTAGCCCTTGATCGCACTCGACACGACGACGACGTCGGCTTCGCCCAAGTTCGACGCCGCGTGACCGCGCGCGAGATGGCAACCGATGCTCGCGAGGTGCCGCGTGATCTCGGTGTCGTTCATGTCGGAGCCCGACACGCGGTAGCCCATGTTGGCGAGCACTTCCGCGATTCCGCACATCCCCATCCCGCCGATGCCGACGAAGTGAATCTTGGTGTCTGACTTGCGGAACATGGTCACCTGATCGAACGCCTACTTACCACGGAGTATGCGCGCCGCGTGGACCGACGTTTACTCGGTTGCTTGCTCGTACTTGGCCACGCGCGGGCACTCCTCGTGCGCGATGAAACCGGCGGCCGCACGCGTTGTCGAACTGTCATGTCCCGGTTGAACACGTGGCTATTTGCGGGCGCCGCGCTCGTCCTCGCGTGCCTCGCGATCCTGATGAGCCTGAGTAGTCGCGCAGATGGCGCGCCGCTCAGCAACGCCGCGCCACCGGCGAAGGCCGATGCCGTCATCGCATCGCTCGAGCGCACGGCCTGTTACGGCTACTGTCCGATCTACAAGGTCTCGATTCACGCCGATGGCCGGGTCGAGTATCACGGCGAGCACTTCGTCAAACGCAAAGGCGATGCGACCGGCCAGCTGTCGGCGACACAGCTCGGCGCGCTGCGCGGCGCGTTCGTACGCGCGAGCTTCTTCGAGCTCGCCGATCGCTACGAGCACGAGAGCATGACCGACGCGCCGAGCGCGGTCGTGGCGTTCTCCGACGGCGGCCGCACGAAGACGATCCGGCACTACCACGGCGACGACACGGCGCCTGCATCGCTCGACACGCTCGAAGAGCGAATCGATGCGCTCGTCGATGTCGAGCAGTGGATCGGCACCGATCACGAACGCGAAGCGCATCGCGCCGAATGGCGCTAGCGCGCGTCTTGCTCGTCTTCGTCGTCGGCTGCGCCGGCCCGACGATGGCCTCGTTGCAACGCACCGGTTGCTACGGCTGGTGTCCGATCTACAAACTTGCGGTGCACTCGGACGGTCGCATCGACTACCACGGCGAACGCTTCGTGAAACAAACAGGCGATGTGACCGGCAAGCTCACGCTCGTGCAGCTCTTGGCGGTGCGTCAAGCATTCGCGACTGCGAGCTACTTCGGGCTCGCCGACAAGTACGAACAATACAGCATCACCGATATGTCGAGTGCGAGCACGTCGTTCACCGACGGCGGCCGCACGAAGTCGATCTCGCATTACCGAGGCGATACGTCAGCACCCGAGTCGCTCGCTCAGCTCGAAGATCAGATCGATCACATCGTCGCGATCGAGACCTGGATCGGCAGCGAGCAAGAACGCGAAGCGCACCGCGGCGATTGGCGTTAGTCACGCGGCGATGTAGCGTCGCGCGCATGGAATTTCCTGCGTTCCTGTTCGGCAACGAGGAAGCCGTGATCGAACGCGCCGAGCTCGAAGGCAACGCGTGGCTTACCTCGTGGCGACAAACCGGCGCGTTGCCCGACGGTGCGCTCGACGAGATCGGTGCGGGCGAGCTCGTGATCGTCCATCACGGCACGCTCGATCCATTCACGCATCGCTGGATGTTGTTCGGTGTCGAATTCGCGATGACGGCGGTGTCGCTCGCGGTCGACGACGCGGAACGCTCGCGGTTCGAAGAGTTCGTCGGCGCGACACCGTGGGGTGCGCTCGCGACGTGCACGCGACTGCGCCGGCCGAACACGATCGAGACCGTGACACGACGCGCGCGGCGCTTGCTCGCCCAGTGGGAACCGCTCACGACGCTGCGCTACATCGGTGCGCCGAAGCGGCTGCCGGAAATAGTGACGTTTCCGGCGCTCAACCAGAGCAGCATCGAGCTCGACGAGCTCGTGAGCGAGCTGTTCACGGGGCCGCTGGCGATGTGGGGACCGCAGCTCGGATCGGTTCGGTTGCGGCTCGAGAGCGCGCTCGAAGCGATGGCCGCGGCGTCGGCGGATGAAGCACGCGCCAAGCTGCTGCGCCGGATGGTCGAGCTCGCGCGGCAGAACAAGCGGCTGCAAGGTA
>DASXEF010000727.1:0-5141 GCA_036490255.1 Kofleriaceae bacterium | reverse complement strand
CCACCTCGTCTGCACGACGTGCAACGCGATGCTGCTGACCGGCGCCGACTTCGCGGCGGCGGTGAACGCGCTCGACGGCGGCAGCGACGCGGTCACGATCTCCGACGAGCAGCCGCACGATCAGACGTGCCCGCGCTGCGGTGGCGCGACGACGACGTGCGTGCTCGCGGTCGGCACCCTCGAGCTGCGCGGACGATTCTTGCATTGCGCGACGCACGGCGTGTGGATGACGCAAGACGCGATGGCGGCGACGTTCGCACGGGCGAGCCGGCGCGCGCACCTCGGCGGCGGCGGCGGCCGCACCTACGGCGGCGCGAGCACGATGATCGTTCCGGAGGTACGCGGCGGCTTCGGCGGCGCGATCCGGTCGATGCAGGCGGCGTTCGGCGGCGGTGCGCCCGCCGACGAGGGGCTCGCGGTTGCATCCGGGCGAGGCATCTCGCACGTCCACACCGTGTTCGCGAGCGCGTACAAGGATCGCGCGCTCGCGTGTCCGGACTGCGCGGCGACGCTGCGTTACGAAGGCGATCGCTGGGGCTGTCCGAGCTGCGGCGGCGCGTTTGTCGAGACCGCCGCGCTCGTCGGCATGGTCGAGGATCTGACCGGCGAGCCGTTCGAGCAGCACGCCGCGCCGGCGACGCCGACCGCGCACTCGTGCCCGCTGTGCTCCGAGCCGATGGTCGCCGACGCGCTCGCGGGTCACGCGGTCGAACGGTGCGGCGCGCATGGCACGTGGTTCGGCGCTCACGTGCTCGCGGCCGTGCTCGAGCATGCGGCGAGCCCGGCGCAGCCGCGCGAGAGCTGGTTACATCGGTTACTTCATCGCCGCTGAATGGATGCGCTCGCGAATCGCGGTGATCGATCCGACGACGTCGTGCAGCGGCAGCGGTGCGTTGCTCGGATTGCAGTGGCCGGAGCACATGACGTAGCGCACGCCGCTGCCGGCATCGACCTCGAGCACGAGCCGGCCGCCGTCGGGCACCGAATCGCCATAGTGGTCTTCGAGATCGGCGAACCCGACGCTCTCGAGCTGCGTGCGCAGCGCGGCGAGCTCGGTCGGCGAGATCGACCCGCTGCCGTGCGTCTCGCGCGTGTCATCGTGGATCTCGCGCGTCACGCGGCCATCGCTCGTGATCGCGGTCGCGTCGTAGAACGGCGGGTAGCCGCCGCTGAACGTGAGCGTGACGGTGAAGCCGTGCGACAGCTGGAGCCGCGGCCTGAGCGTGTCGCGCTGGCAGGCGAAGACGAGCAGGGCGATCACGGCAACGCGCATCGGCTTCGAGCATACGCCGCCGTTCTCACTTTGCACGCGGCTCGTGCAGGTCGGCGCCGGGCTGCGGCATCGCGCGCAGCTGGTCGATCCGTGCGAGCAACGTATCGATCGCGTTGTCGATCTCGCCGGCGATCGCGTGATCGGCATCGAGCGCGTCGTGGCTCGTCGCATACGGCTCGAGATAGCCGATGTAACGGTCGAGCACGCCGTGGCCGCCCGACAGCTCGAGGCCCATCTCGGTCAGCCAATCGACCAACATGCGGCGCAAGCCGTCGGCGCCTTCGGCATCGCCGTGCACCACGATCGAGAACGCGCGGCCGGCGAGGTGGCGCGGATAATTCCAGCCCGCGAGCTCGATCGCCTTGGCTTCGGCGGCGGTCTTGCCGTGCGTCGTGGTCGGATCGGGATTGCCGCCGTCGGCACACACGAGCCGATCGATCATCAGCTTGAGTGCGCTCGGCGCCTGGTGCCAATACACCGGCGTGATGATCGCGATGCCGTGCGCTTCGACCCAGCGCGGATAGATCTCGGCCATCCAGTCGTCGGTCTGGTTCAAGCCGTGGTTCGGGTAACACGAGCACGGCCAGTGACACAGCGGCATCGCCGTCGACACGCATGCCTTGCACGGATAGATCGTGCGGCCGTACTCGGCGGTCTGCCGCGACAGATCGAGCAGCTCGACACTGGCGCCGCGGAGCTTCGCGCGTGCGACCGCGATGCCGGCAAGTCGTTGCGTCTTCGCCTGTTCGCCCGGGCAGGTGTGCTCGTTGCGCGCACCGCCGGCAATCACGAGCACGCGGCGTGGCCCGTCGCCGTCGTGACGGGCTCGCGCGGCGGCGATCGCATCGCGCGTGGCGAGCCAATCGAGCGACAGGTCGTAGTCGGGATCGGCGAACTCGGGACCGGCCTTGCGCGTGCGCGGCGCCTTGCGGTGATTCGAGTACGCATCCCACGCGACCGCCTCGATCGCGTCGAGCTCGCGTGCGACGGCGTCGTAGGCCGGATCGACGAAGCGCGCTCGAAATCGCGCGCGAAACTCGTCGCGATCGATCGCGACCTCGGGCGCACCTGTGCGGATCCGCGGCGGTTTCGTCATCGCCGATGTGGGTGCAAGCGGTATGCGAGCTGCACTGCTACGCGTCATGGCAAACCCGATCGACATCCTTGCAGCGAAAACCAAAGGGCTCGAGAAAGCGATGGCAGCACGTCGCGAGGGCCTCGTCGGTGTATTCCGCACGCTCGCGAAGCAACACGGCGAAGCCGGCGCGCTGATCGACCGCATCAAGAACGACGCCGGCAAGCGCGAGTCGCTATGGCCGAAGCTGCGCGTCGCGCTGATGGCGCACGAGCACGGCGAGCTCGACGCGGTCTATCCGGCGCTCGAGCACTATCACGAGCTCAAACAATTCACGCAGCGCCATGGCGAAGAGGCCAAGGCGCTCGAAGCGACGATCAAACGCCTCGATGCGCTGTCGATCGAGAGCGACGAATGGGGCAGCGAGTTCGGCACGCTCGCCGACATGATCACGTCGCACGTCGCTGAAGAAGAGAACGAGATCTTCCCGGTCTCGCTCGATGCGATCGGCAGCGATCGCGCGAAAGATCTCGATGACGCGTTCAAGGCCGCGCACAAGAAAGCGGAAGCCGACGCCGAGCGCACGACGCATTAGTCCACGTTGACTGAACAAACGCGCAGGCATACGATCCGTGAGTGTTGGCGCCGCGGATCTGCTGCCTCGATCTCGATACGTTCTTCGTCTCGGTCGAGCGCCTACTCGAGCCGAGCTTGAACGATCGACCGGTCGTCGTCGGCGGCGAGCGCGATCGATCCGGCGTCGTCACGTCGTGCAGCTACGAGGCTCGTGCGTTCGGCATTCGCTCCGGCATGTCGATCCGCGACGCGTCGAAGCTGGCGTCGCGCGACACCGTCTTTTTATCCGGCCATCACGAGCTCTACGGCGACTACTCGAATCGCGCGCGCGAGATCGTCGAGAGATTCAGCCCGATCGTGATCGCCGCGTCGATCGACGAGCACTACCTCGACTTCACCGGCTGCGAGCGGCTGTATCGCCGCGCCGGCGACGCCGACGACGATTCGACGATCGCGCGCGTCGTTCGCGCGATCACCGCGGCGATCGCGGGCGAGCTCGGGTTGCCGGCGAGCGCCGGGATCGCGACGACGAAGCCGATGGCCAAGGTCGCGAGTGGGCTCGCCAAGCCGCGCGGCGTGTTGCTCGTCGCTGCGGGCACGGAAGCCGCGACGCTGGCGCCGCTCGCCGTGCGCAGGTTGCCGGGCATCGGCCCGGTCGCCGAGGCCAAGCTCGTCGCCGCGAGCATCGCGACGCTCGGCGCGCTCGTCGCCACGCCCGACGCGATCTTGCGACCGATTTTCGGCTCGGCGACCCACGCGATCCGCGCGGCGGCGGCCGGCGGTGGCAGCGACGAGCTCGGCCGCGAACGCCCGGCGTTTCGCGAGCACGATCCGCGCGGCATCGTGACCGGATCGATCTCGAACGAGCGCACGTTCTTCGAGGCGTCGCGCGAGACCGCGCCGCAGATCTTGTCGGGCTTGTGCGAGCGCGTGTGCTCGCGTGCGCGACGGCGCGGCGTGCTCGCCGGTCAGGTCACGCTCAAGCTGCGCTACACCGACTTCGAGACGCTCAGCCACCAGCGCACGATGACACCGCCGAGCAACGTCGATACCGAAGTCCACCGCACCGTCGTCGAGCTCTACACCGAGACGCGCACGCGGCCGCTCGCGATTCGCTTGCTCGGCGTCGCGCTTGCGAAGTTTCGCCCGGACTCGGCGCAGCTGCCGCTGTTCGATCGCGGCGAGCGTCGCGTCAGCTCGGTCGATCGCGTGCGCGACAAGTACGGCTACGACGCCGTGCACCTCGCATCGACGCTGCGCCGGCGGTAGGACAGCGTGTCGAGTCGCGATCGGAGCTCACGCCGACTCGTGCAACGCCTTGTCGATCGCCTTCGCGAACGCCGGTAGGTCGTCGGGCTTGCGCGACGTGATCAGCTTGCCGTCGGTGACGACCTCCTGATCGATCCATTTCGCGCCGGCGTTCTCGAGATCCTTCTTCACCGATGGCCACGAGGTCAGCTGCTTGCCGTTCACCGCATCGGCTTCGATCAGCAGCTGCGGGCCGTGACACACGGCCGCGATCAACTTGCCGCGCTTGACCATCGCCGACACGAACTTCACGACGTCGGCATTCATCCGTAGATGGTCGGGCGAATACCCGCCCGGGATGACGAGCGCGTCGAAACTGTTCGGATCGCGCTCGCTCGCCGCAGCTTCGATCTTCGCGTGCTCTTTTTGCGCCTTGCCGGTGACGGTCTTGCCGGCCTCGGCACCGAGGATTTCGATCTGATGCCCGGCGGCGCGGAGCGCGTCGTAGGGCTTGCGAAATTCGCTGTCCTCGAAATCGTCTGCGACCACGAATGCGATGCGTGCCATTGGATCCTCCGAGTCATTGCAGTGCATCGTTCGTGCGCGATGAAGCTCGGAATTCTTGGCTCGGGGTTGATGGGAGCGAAGCTCGGCACGATCTGGGCGCGGGCAGGGCACGAGATCGCGTTCAGCTATTCGCGCGATCCGCACAGGCTCGAGCAGCTCGCGCGCGAAGCCGGGCCACACGCACGTGCGGCGACGCCACGCGAAGCCGTCGCGCATGCGGATGCGGTGCTCGTCGCGGTGAACTGGCCGCAGCTCGACGATGCGCTCGCGCAGGCCGGCGACCTTGCCGGCAAGGTGATCGTCAGCTGCGCACTGCCGATGGTGAACGAACAGCTCGCGTTCGCGCACACGTGGTCGGGCGCCGAAGAGCTCGCGAAGCGACTCGCGACCTCGCACGTCGTC
>DASXEF010000604.1:0-25249 GCA_036490255.1 Kofleriaceae bacterium | reverse complement strand
GCTGCCTGAATCAGCGCTGCCTGAATCAGCGCTGCCTGAATCAGCGCTGCCTGAATCAGCGCTGCCTGAATCAGCGCTGCCTGAATCAGCGCTGATCGATCGGCACGAAGTGCCGGATCTTCTCGCCGGTGTAGATCTGGCGCGGACGGCCGATCTTCGTGTCCTTGTCCTCGACCATCTCTTTCCAGTGCGCGATCCAGCCGGGTAGGCGGCCGAGCGCGAACATCACGGTGAACATGTTGGTCGGGATGCCGAGCGCGCGATAGATGATGCCCGAGTAGAAGTCGACGTTCGGGTAGAGCTTCTTCGAGACGAAGTAGTCGTCCTTGAGCGCGACTTCTTCCATCGCCTTTGCGATGTCGAGCAGCGGATCCTTCACGCCCATGTGCGTGAGGACCTCGTCGCACATCTTCTTGAGGATCTTCGCGCGCGGGTCGAAGTTCTTGTACACGCGGTGGCCGAAGCCCATCAGGCGGCGGTTGTCGCGCTTGTTCTTCACGTCGTCGAGGAACTGCTTGTAGTCGGTGCCCGAGGTCTTGATCTCCTCGAGCATCTCGATCACGGCTTGGTTCGCGCCGCCGTGCAGGGGGCCCCAGAGGGCAAGTATGCCGGCCGCGATCGATGCGTAGAGGTTCGCGCCGGAGCTGCCGACCATGCGGACCGTCGACGTCGAGCAGTTCTGCTCGTGATCGGCGTGCAGGATGAGCAGCTGGTTGATCGCCTTCTCGACGATCGGCGAGACCTCGTAGTCCTCGCTCGGCACCGCGAACATCATGTGCAGGAAGTTGCCGCAGTAGTTGAGCGAGTTGCGCGGGTACATCAGCGGCTGGCCGATGCTCTTCTTGTACGCGAACGCGGCGATCGTGCGGACCTTCGAGAGCAAGCGCGTGATGTGGAGGTCCATCGACGAGTTGCGATCGAGGCTATCGGGGTAGTACGCCGACAGCGACGTGACCATCGCCGACAACACGGCCATCGGATGGCTGGTCGGCGGGAAGCCCGAGAAGAAGTTGTGCATGTCTTCGTGGATCAAGCTGTGGCGCGTGAGCGCGGAGCCGAACGTCTTGCGCTCGGTGGGCGTCGGCAGCTTGCCGTGGATGAGCAAGTAGCTCACCTCGACGAAGTTCGAGTGCTCGGCGAGCTCCTCGATCGGATAACCGCGATAGCGCAGGATGCCTTGCTCGCCATCGAGGTACGTGATCGAGCTCGTGGTCGAGCCCGTGTTCATGTAGCCGGTATCGAGCGTGATGTAGCCGGAATCCTGGCGCAACGCGCGGATATCGACGGCGTGCTCGTTCTCCGTGCCGACGACGACTGGGAGGTTTACTTCCTTGCCGCCGGGCAGGGACAGCTTGGCACTCTGCTTCTCGGTTGCAGCCATGGCATCTCCTGTGCGCGCCGTTTTGTGACGTCGACGGCGCGCGCAGAAGATACCCGATCTCGTTCGCGAGACCGCTCGTGGCGATCCAAAAACGCTCTTCTTAAGAGACGGTTACTCGATCGTCATCCGTCGAGCCCGAGCCCCCGAAATTCGTCCGATTACATCTCCGAGGACACAGACAAATCCTCGATGGAGAAGCTCGGGCTCGATCCGACGACTACTCGAGCGTGATGAACGGAGCCATGCCGAGCGGCGTATCGAAGCGATACGTGTAGCCGATGCCGACGTAGCCTGCGACGCCGGCCGTATCGAGGCCGATCATCTCTGCGGTGCCGAGGCCCGAGTCATCTGCCGGCGACGACAACACCGGCGAGTAAATATTCGCACCGACCGACAGGCTGAGCACGTGCTCGAGCCGGCGTCCGAGCGCCCAGTTGAGCGCGACTTCGAGCCGCGCGCCGACGGCGGCGTAGTTGAAGACCTGGCTACCTTCGCCATCGGTCTCGCTCGCCGGCGACATCAACGACAGCTGGATGCCCGCGAGCGGCGTCAGGCACAACCGCGACTGCGCGATGCAGAAGTGTTTGTACGCCGCGACGCCGACGTCGAAGATGTCGAGGGTCGTGAGGCCTTGGTTGTTATCCATCGAGCCTTGGCCGAAGTGCGTCAGCTGCAGGTAGCCCTGGAAGCCGACCTTGATCTGTGGGAGCAGCAAGTAGTCGGCTTTGACGCGAAAGCCGCCGCCCGCGGTGCCGTAGACGTTCGAGCGACCGATCTGTCCGCCGGCGCCGTAGAAGTCGACGCCGAGCGTCCACGTGTAGTTGTGCTCGGGCGCCGTGATCGCCATCAGGTTCTGCGTCGGGCGACCGACCGCGTACTGCATCTGCGCGCCACCACCGGCCGAGACCGGACCACCGCCGGTGTTGCCGGTGTTCGGCGGCGGCGGGTTGTTGCCCGTCTCGCCGGTGTTCGGCGGCGGCGGGTTGTTACCGGTGTCGCCCGTATTCGGCGGCGGGTTCACCGGGTTGTCGAGGTTCGTCGGACCGCCGCCACCGCCGGTCGGCGCGAGATCGACGTGCTGCGCAGCCGCGTCGGTCTTGATCTGATCTTCGAGCTTGCTGAGCTTGCCCTTGAGCGCGTCATCCGGGCTCAGCTTGTCGGCGTTGTTGCAGGCGGTCAGCGCCTCGCCGAACACGCCTTGCTGATACACGGAGTAGCAGAGGTTGAAGAAGTACTTCGCTTCGGGAGCCCGATCGGCTGCGTCGCGGAACTTCTCGGTAGCGCCCTTGTAGTTCCCTTGGAACATGAGCGCCTTGCCATCTTCGTTTTCTTTCTCCGCGAGCTCTGCTTGCGTCTCTGCGTACGCGACCTGCGCGACGAGCACACCAGCAACCGCGAAGGCCACAGCTAGCCTAGTCATAAAGCCTCCCGGACGACGACCACCAATGTATCACCGAACAGGGTTGCCTGCTCGTCGCGCGGACTCGGGCGAAGCTTCCTTCACGGCGAGATCGATCATGCGCTTTGCCGCTTGATGCCCACGCAAATGCCAGTTCTCGGGGTTGCCGAGCAACACCGACACGATGATCTGAGGCTTGTCGACCGGCGCGTAACCGACGAACCACGAGTGCTCCATGTAGAACGGCTCGGTGGTTGCGAGCGTGCCGGTCTTGCCGGCAACCTCGACCTTGTGGTGACGGAACGACCGCGCTGCGCTGCCGAAGTCACACGTCGCGACCATCATCTTGGCGACCGCGGCCGCGACGGTTTGCGCGATCGCGCGATGCTTCGCGGGCGCGTCTTGTTTGACGCCGCCGATCGATTCGATGATCCGCGGCACCGGCTCTTCGCCTTGATCGGCGAACGCCGACGCGAGTAACGCGCCGCCGAGCACGCTGAGCCGCGAGCCCTCGAAGCCCGCCGCGGCCCGCGCGAAGTCGAGCGTCTTGTCGTGCGGCAGCGTGAGCTCGGCGAAGCGGCCGGTCAGCGCGAGCGACATCGGCAGGTCGGCCGCGAGCCCGAGGTCGTGCGCGGCGGCGTCGAGCGCGCCGGGCTCGAGGTGCTGATAGGCGAGCTTGCCGACGATCGCGTTGTTCGAATGCGCGACGCCGAACGTCAGGCTCGCTTCGTTGTTGTCGCGGCGATCGTCTTTTAGGTTCGAGTCGACGACCGAGCGCAGGCCGCCGTGATAGGCGACTTTCTCGTCGGGATCGAGCCCACCCGCGACGAGCGCGCTCGCGGTCACGAGCTTGAAGATCGACGCGGCCGGCGCCCAGACGTCGGTCGCGAGGTGCCAGTCGCTGATGCCGTCCTTGCCGCCCTTGGGCTCGGCGGTGCGCCGTCCGGCGAGCGCCAAGATCCGGCCGTCGGGCGCCATCGCGACGATCGCGCCGCGCGGTGCGCGCGCTTCGTCGAGCAACTTCTCGGCGGCGTCTTGCAGCACGGGATCGAGCGTGAGCACGGCGACGCGGCCGTCGGCGAGCGGAGCTTCGTAGTGGTCGCCGGTCTTCGTCAGTTTGTCGAGCTGGAGCGTGAGGTCGTGCTGTTGTGGCTTCGGCGTCTCGACCGGCGCCGTCACGAGCGCGGGTCCTGCGATCGCGGCGGCCGGCGCCGCGGCCGCGGGCTTGCCGCCGCCGGACTTTGCAAACACGGCCGCGGCGGCGATTACCACGCCACCGATCAGCGCGAACATCTGCGCTCGCGACCTTTGCATCGCCTCTGGATGTAGCCGTATCCGCGCCCGCGTACAAGATTTCATGCACAAAGGTGTTAGGTTCCCCGCGCATGCGCTGGGCAGTGGGCTTCATCGTCGCCGTTGCCGCGTGCACGCACGCGACGGGGCCCACGACACCGCTCGTGCCGACGACGACCGTGCAGCCCGGCGCGTGTGGCACACCGGGGCGCGATGGCGTGATCAGCGCACAGCCGAACCTCGTGCACGCCGATCGCGATCTCGACGGCGACGGTCGGCCCGAGATCATCGTGGCCGATCGTTCGAAGTGCGACTCGCTCGGCAACTGCTATTGGAACGTGTTCTCGACGCCGGCGAACGGTGATTGCGCGCGCTACCTGGGCAACTTCGCAGGCGCCGCGCTCGAGCCACTCGCGACGAAAGGCGACGCGAATATGCTCGACGTTCGCGCGTATTGGACCCAACGCGGCGGCCGCATGTTGCTCGAGCCATACCGCTTCGTACGCGGTGGATATCTGATCGATGACAACGACGTACTCCAGTGTAAGCGCGCGGCTGACGATCGCCTTGAATGCGCGGACACCAGGCGGTAATCGCCGTAGTTTCTGATACGATCTTCTCTATAGGCCGCGCGATAGCGCGTCTTTCGAAATGACCGACACGGGCCGGAACAAGACGGTGGTGACCGCGATCTCGAAGATCAGCGATCGCCCGGTGGCGAAGGAGGCGTGCCTGGTCGTGATCTACGGGCTCGAGCTCGGCAAGAAGTTCAACCTGAACCGGCCGCAGATCATCATCGGCCGCTCGAGCAAAGCCGACATCCAGATCGATCAGGAAGCCGTCTCGCGCAACCACTGCAAGATCATCAATACCGGCAACGCGATCATGCTGCGCGACATGGGCTCGACGAACGGGACCTACGTCAACGACGAGATGATCGACGAGTACGTGCTGCGCGACGGCGACTTCATCAAGGTCGGCCGCTGCATCTTCAAGTTCCTCAGCGGCAACAACATCGAGAACGCGTATCACGAGGAGATCTACCGGCTGACGACGGTCGACGGTCTCACGCAGATCTTCAATCGCCGCTACTTCGTCGAGACGCTCGAGCGCGAGATCGGCCGCGCGCTGCGTTACCGCCGCGATCTGTCGCTGATCATGTTCGACATCGATCGCTTCAAAGGCGTCAACGACACGTTCGGTCACCTCGCCGGCGATCACGTGCTCAAGCACCTCGCGAGCGTGATCAAGACGCGGATCCGACGCGAAGACGTGCTCGCGCGCTACGGCGGCGAAGAGTTCGCGATCGTGCTGCCCGAGATCGACCACTACAACGCGATGGCGTTCGCCGACAAGATCCGCAAGCTCGTCGAGGTTGCCGAGTTCAAGTTCGAAGACGCACAGATTCCGGTGACGGTCTCGATCGGCGTCGCGAGCCTGCGCGGCGAGATCGAAGACGCGCTCGAGTTCATCAAGCAAGCCGATACGCAGTTGTTCGCCGCCAAAGAAAGCGGCCGGAATCAGGTCAAAGGCTGAGGTAGTTTGTGTCGGTGTCGGTGCCGGTCGATGACGATAGCGTGCGCGAGCTGCGCGAGAAGCGGCGCGTGCTCGCGGCGTTGGTCGTCCACGATCTGCGCAGCCCGCTCGCCGCCGCGATCGGCTACATCAGCTTGCTGCGCGACGAGCTCGGCGAGCATTCCGCCGCGGTGAAGGGCTACCTCGACGACACCGAGGTGCTGATCGGCAAGGCGCTCGGCTTGGTCGCGACGATCTTGGATGTCGACGAGCTCGAGGACGGCATGCTGCACGCGCATATCGTGCCGGTGCGCTTGCTCGAGCTCGTCGAGCGCGCACGCCAGGGCAATCGCGCGCACTTCGAAGTGCGCCAGCTGCGCTGCGACATCGACGTCGATCCGGAGATGACGGTGCCGCTCGACCGCGAGCTGTTCGCGCGCGTGATCGAGAACATGCTCGACAACGCCACGCGCTACGCGCCGCGCGGCGGCCGCTGCGCGATCAGCGCGAAGCGCGACGCGACCGGCTTCGAGATCGCGATCGGCAACGACGGGCCGCCGGTGCCCGCCGCCGATCGCGATCAGATCTTCGGCCGGTATTTCCAGGTCGAGCGCCGCCGCGCATCGGCGCGCGCGAATCGCGGCCTCGGGCTGTACTTCTGCAAGCTCGCGGTCGAAGCACACGGCGGGACGATCCACGTCGAAGAGCGCGGCGATCTCGGCACCGTGTTCGTCACCCGACTGCCGGCGGCGTAGCTCGTGTCGTGGGCGCCGCTCGTCTTGTCGCTGCAGATCGCGACGATCGCGATGATCATCTCGGTGATCGTCGGCACCGCGATCGCCGTGCTGCTCGCGTGGAAGCGCCTGCCGATTCCGGATCTGGTTTCGGCGCTGGTCTCGACGCCGCTCGTGTTGCCGCCGACGGTGCTCGGCTATTACCTGTTGGTCTCGCTCGGCCCGAACAGCGTGGTCGGCCGCGCATGGCACGCGGTGTTCGGCAGCGATATCGCGTTCACGTTCACCGCCGCGGTGATCGCCGCGACGGTCGGCTCGCTGCCGCTCGTCGTCGGTGCCGTGCGCGTCGGGCTCGACGCGATCGAGCCGAGCTTGCTGGCCGCCGCGCGGACGCTCGGCGCATCGCCGGCGCGCGTGCTCGCGACCGTGACGCTGCCGCTCGCGGCGCCGGGCATCGTCGCCGGCGCGATGCTCGGGTTCGCGCGCGCGCTCGGCGACTACGGCATGACGCAGATGCTCGCGAGCTCGCGGTTCAACGGCTTGTTCGGGATCGAGAACACGAGCCCGGCATCGATCTACGTCTACGACGAGATGGTCGCGATGCGCGACGACGCCGCGCGCAACATGGCGATCGCGACGACGCTGCTCGGCGTGACATTGCTGTTCTTGGCGAATCGGCTGACGCGGCGGCTCGGCCGTGGCTGAGCTGGTCGCCGCGATCGAGCTGACGCGCGGCGAGATGACCGTCGCGGTCGAGCTGCGCTGCCCGCCGGGCATCACGTGCATCATGGGACCGTCGGGATCGGGCAAGAGCACGATCCTGGCGGCGCTCGCCGGGCTCGCGTTGCCCGAGCGCGGCCGCATCGCGATCGGCGACACGGTGTGGCTCGATCGCGCGCGCGATATCGACGTGCCGGTGCATCGCCGCGAGCTCGCGTACGTGTTTCAAGGGCTCGCGCTGTTTCCGCACATGACCGCGCTCGGCAACGTGATGTACGGCATGCGCGAGCGCGATCCGGCCAAGGCGCGCGCGCTGCTCGACAAGCTCGGGGTCGGCCACTTGGCCGATCGCCGGCCGCGAACGTTTTCGGGTGGCGAGGCGCAACGCGTCGCGCTCGCCCGTGCGCTCGGCCGCTCGCCCAAGCTCGTCCTGCTCGACGAGCCGTTCTCGGCGCTCGATCGCGAGCTACGCGGCCAGCTGACCGCGCTCGTACGCGAGCTCGTCGGCGAGCTCGGCGTGCCGATGATCCACGTCACGCACTCGGTCGGCGAAGCGCGTGCGCTCGGCGATCGCATCGTGCGGATCGCGCACGGCAAGGTCGTCGCGTCCGGTGCGCCCAGCGAAGTGCTCGCCGCGGTCGACCTCGAGGAATAACGCGCACGCGACCGCGCGTTGTCCCAGCATGTGGCGGAGCCCGGCATCGCAGGGACGCACGGCGGCGATGATCGTCGTCGTGATCGTCGCGGCGGCGTGGACGGCGATGGAGCAGCAAGGTCAGCTCGATAACGGCTGGTCGCAAGGCACGCCGACCGCGATGTTCATGGTTGCCGCTTGCTACTTCGGGCTGCCGCTCGGCCTCGCGTGCGGCACGATCATCGGCAAGCTCGCGGGCCGCTTGATCGAGCGGCGCTGGTTCGTTCATGTCGCAACGATCGTCTGCACGCTGGTCGTCGCACTGCCGGCGGTGGCGATCCTGCACCGCGCTTCGATGATCGTCGTGGCGCTGATGATCGCGATTCCCGCGAGCGTGATGCTCGAGCGCTCGACGCGGCCGGAAGAGCTGTTGCCGCACGCGCGCGTTGCGTGAGCGCGGCGATCTGAGCTGACGCTGCGCGTCCGCGGTGAACGATCCGCGATTCCACACGATCGTCGGGCTCGGGGTCGGGCTCGGACGGATCAACCGCCGCTGCCGATGCCGATGCAGCCTTGCACTTGCGCGCGATCTTGCTCGCGCGGCAGCTCGGGGCGCACGAAGCACTCGGCGGCGTTCGTGTCGGTGCAGCGGGCGAGCAAGCGATCGTCGGGATAGTCGATATCGAGCTCGATCTGGCGCAGCGCCGACGTGCCGAGGATGCCGTCGACCTCGGGCTGGTCCGGCGTGAGCTCGGTGCGCAGCGCCTGCAGCGTATCGTTCGTGTCGTCGACGATCAGTACCGGAAACCCGGCGGGCGGCGCGAGCTCGACCTCGGCGGGAACCGCGCAAAACGTGCCGTTGTTCGGATCTTGATCCGGAATGCACGGGCAGTCGTCGCCCGGTAAGCAGTCGTTCATCACGAGCAGATGATTCGCCCAGACTTGCCGGCACGGCGCGCGCGGATTGGTCGGCGAGTTCGCGACCAGCGCCATCGTCGGCAACGTCGTCAGGTTGCCGCTGATCGTCCCGCTCTCGAGCAAGATCGAGCCGGCGGGCAGGGTGGCGGCATCGGGCGCGCTCGGATGCGTGAGCTGATAGCGCTGGTACGCCGACAAGCTCAGGATCGACGTGCCGATCGCCGTCGACGCGACGAACAGCGCGTCGGTGCCGCGCTCGCTCTGCAGGAGGTTCGGATCCGGATCGAACGCCAGGCACGCCTGCACCGCGATCCGCCAGTTGATGAACGACAGCTCGGTACCACCGACGACGATCGTGCCGCCGCCGCGAAACGGCACCGGATAGTCGGCATCGCACGAATACGAGCGCGTCGATTCCGAGCCGGCGACGTTTGGCAGCACGTAGATCATGTCGGTGCCGCTCGACGTGTCGGGTGCGAGATGGAGTCGCAGCGCGTCGCTCGCGAACGCCGGCATGCCGATGATCGCGTCGAACGGCTGCTCGTTGTCGGGCGTGCCGACGAAGCACGACGCGCCGTCGCACGGATGCAGCGTCGCGAGCGTGTTGTCGGCGAAGTCGGCGCGCTCGAGATCGAACGGGCCGAACGGCGCGTGCTCGCCGTAGAGCTGAAAATCGATGTCGTCGTTGATCGTCACCTGCGTGTCGGCGCCGCGATCGATCACGTTGAGCGGCGACATCACGTCGAGCACAGCCGTGTGTTGGTCGGTGTCGCCGTCGACGGTGAAGCCGGTGATCAGCGCGCCGGTCTGCGAGCCGATCGTGGTCGGAAACGCGTCGCCCGAGAACGGGTTCGTCGTGAAGCCGCCGGTGATGTAGTCGCAGCCGCTCAGCGCCAGCACGAGCGCGAGCCGCTTCACCACGGCAGCTCGTGAACGATCGCGCGGCGGCCATCGATCTCCACCGCATTGCCTTCCCAGGCCGTGCGATGCAGATAGCCGAGCGCGACGACGCGATCGCCGTCCACCGTCGACGACGTGATCGCGCCCGCGTTCGCTTTTGCCGGATGCACGATGATCGCGCCGGCGGCGATCGGCGCGGCGCCTTCGATCGCGAAGCCGCGCAGCGCGCGTGCGGCGTTGCCCTGCGCGTGGACGCGAAACACCGGCTCCTGGCCGACGTAGCAGCCCTTCGAGTAGTCCAAGAACTTCACGAGCGGCGTCTCGAACGGGAAGTGATCCTCGTCGACGTCGACGCCGTAGCGGAGAAATCCGGCGCGAATGCGCGCGGCGTCGTCTTCGGGTGTGCCGCCGGCTCCTGCGACGAACGGCGCGGTCCATGGATCGTCGCCGGCTTGATGCAGGTCGCCGCTCATCGGCTCGAACACGACGTCGTCCATCACGGCGTACTTCTCGAGCAGCGCGCGCGTCTTGTCGGTGAGCGACGGCTCGGTCGTGACGATCAAGGCTTCACCGTCGCGCGCGAGGTTGACGACCGAGAGCACGCGGCCTTTCGGGCTCAAGATCGCGCCCCATGTCGGCGCGTCCAGCGCCTCGACGTTGATCGTCGTCAGCCCTTGCAGAAACCGCACGCGATCGCCGCCGGTGACGCGGAGCTGACCCCAGCTACTTCGATCGATCATTGTGCTCTCCCGGCGGCGCGCAGCCGATCTTTGCGCCGGCGCTCGGCGTCGGTGTGGCGGCGCTGATCGTGCTCGCCCGCGAGCTCGAGCGCGGGAATCGGCCGAGGCCGGCCGTGCTCGTCGACCGCGACGAACGTCAGGTACGCCTTGGTGACGTAGCGCCGCGTGCCGGTGCGCATGTCTTCGGTCTCGACGCGGCAGCCGACTTCCATCGACGTGCGCGCGGCGAAGTTGACCTGCGCTTGCAGCACGACGATCTCGCCGACTTTCACCGGCGATAGAAAATCGAGCCGATCGATCGACGCCGTCAGCACGCCGCCGCCGGCGTGACGCATCGCCGCGACGCCGCCACAGACGTCGATCCACTGCATCATGATGCCGCCGAACATGACGCCGGACACGCCGTTGGTGTGCATCGGCATCACGATCTGCGTCATCACGCAGCGCGTTTGCTCGGGGGTCACCCGCGCAGCTTACTTCTTCTTGGTGGGCGCGGCCGGCTTCTTCGCCGCCTTCGCCGCGGTGATCTTGCGCTTGATCCGCGCCTTGAGCTTGTTCTGGCGCTTCTTGCGCCGCATCTTGAACGTTTTGCGATTGTCTCCGCGTCCCATAGCGGGGCTCTATAGCAGCTTTGGGGTCAGAACTGCGCGCGCGCGGCGAAGTAAAAGTGGATGCGGCCGCGCGGATCGTCGCCGAGGTTGGGGCGCAGCGGCACTGCGTACTCGAGCGCGGCGATGCCGAACGGCGTCAGCACGCGTAGGCCGGTGCCCACGGACGGCCGGATCGAGCTCTCGGTCACCGTGCTCCACTCGTTGGAGATCATGCCGGCGTCGGTGAACACGGCGCCGGCGAGCACTTTCCAGATTCGCACCTGCGCGTCGACGCTCGACAGCAGGCGAATGTCGCCGCCCGCGGGGATGACGCGGATCTGCGACAGGTTGCCGAGCGGTGGCACTTTGACCTGGACGATCTCGGTCGCCATCGAGTCGTCGTTGTAGCCGCGCACGGTCGAGTCGCCGCCGGCGAAGAACCGCTCGACCTCGGGCAACAAGCTCGCGCCGCCGAGCGGGAAGCCCTCGTCGTAGCGCAAGTCGAAGCGCACGATCAGGTTCTGGCCGATCGGCAAGAACTTCGAGCCGCTCGCCGAGACTTTGAAGAACTCGTCCTGGCCGAGCAGATCCGGGCTCGCGTACATCACCGAGCCTTCGAGCCGATAGCCGTCTTCCGATGCGAGCGGCGCCAGATTGCCGCGGCGATCGACGCGCGCTTCGTAGTCGACCGTGAAGCCGACCGAGCCGGTGCGCGTGCCGACCGCGACCTGGCTCTCGTCGGAATCGACGCCGATCGGCCGCAGCGCGTCGACCTGGCGCGTGCGCAGGCGATAGTCGTATTCGAAGCCGTACGTGATGCTGCGCGCGTTTTGCACCGCGGTGCGCTGGCGAACCGACTGGTGCTGGAACGCAACCGTGAAGCCTTCCGTCGTGAGCAGGCCGAACTCCGGCGTGATCTGCTGCTTGTAGAGGCCGGTGATGTCGGTGCGGAAATCGAACGGCGACCAGTCCGGTACCAGGTACTTCGGGATCGTGAACGTCGCCTCGAGATCGGTGATCTTGGTGCCGTACGTCGTCGTCGCGACGAAGCCCAAGCCGTAGCCGAACAGGTTGCGCTGCGCCCACGTGATGCCGCCGAACAAGCCGTTGTAGCTCGAGTAACCGCCGTTGATGTCGAGCTGCGAGGTGAAGTCGTAGCGCTCTTCGACGCGCACGACGGCGTCGACGGTGTTGCCGCCGTCGCAGCTGCCCGGCGCGCTTTGCGCCGTGCACAGGTCGGGCAGGTCGATGTTGACCGCGTCGAACAGGCCGGTGTTGCGCAGCCGGCGTGCGCCTTCGGCGAGCGCGTCGCTGGTCAGCGGATCGCCCGGCTTGAGCCGGAGCTCCTTCTCGATGATCGACAGGTGCGTGTGGAAGTTGCCGCGCACGATGAAGTGGCCGAGCTTGACCGGCGTCGCACCGCGGACTTTGTAGTGCGCGGTCACGCGGCCGCCGCCGGCGGCGCGCGCTTCGTACTCGACGATCGCGCGTGGCCGCGCCCGCTTGAACAAGAAGTCGCGCAGCCGATCCTGCGTGTTCGCGACGTCGTCCTCTTTGAACGGGAATGCGCCGTTGCCCGCGGTCGCGACGCACAAGCCGTCGGCGCTCGGCTGCGGAATCGCGATCGACGGCGTGCCGAGCTCGTCGGAGAGCTCGCCGAGCAACAACCCGCACAGCGCGACCTTCTGATCCTTGGGCACGTCGAGCTCGAGCTCGATCCGCGCGAGCAGCGTCGGCGGGCCTTCGTCGATATGAAAGCGCACATATAAGTCGTGGCCGACGTCGGCGAGCACGAGCGCGGCACCGAGCGCGCTCGAATCGAGCCCGTCGCGCGTGGTCGCGGCACTCGCGGTCACCTGCGCCTGGCGATACCCGGCGCGGCGATACGCGTCCTGGATGCGCGCGACGTCGTTCGCGAGCTGCGCCGACGTCTCGGCGACGTTGTTGCCGAACAGCGAGTTGCTGAAGTCGGCGGCCTTTGTCGCGACGAGCCCCGCGAGCGTGTTGTTGTCGAGCACGTGGTTGCCCTCGAAGCGGACCTCGCGGACTTCGCGCGTCGGGCCCGGATCGATGTGGAACTGGATCAGATCGTAGTCGGGATAGCGCGTGCGCTCGACGGTGACGCGCGCGTCGAAGTAGCCGCGGCCCTGCAGGTACACGACGAGCGCCTTCGCCGACGTCGCCGCTTCGACGTCGTCGGAGCTGCCGGCGGCATCGAACGTCAGCTGCTTCTTGAGCTCGTCGTCGGGCAGCGCATCCGAATCGACGCCGTCGAATCGCACGTCGATGCTGCGCCGCTGATCGATCGTCAGCGTGATCGGCACCGTGTGCGTGCGGCGATCGAACGACAGCTTCGGGTCGTAGCTCGACACCACGCGCACCGACGGATAGCCGTGCGCGTGGAACAGCTCCTTGAGCTTCTGGACGTCGTCGGTGTGCTGCGTGCGCGTGAATCGCGTCGTGCCGAAGCACAGCGATTCGACGATGCACGTCTTCTTGTGCTTGAACGGCGCCTCGATCTCGGTGCCCGACAGCGCGAGCGGCACGTCGGGGTTCGGATTGATGATCGTGATGTGGCCCTGGACGTATTCGGGCCCGAGATCGACGTGGACGCGCAACCGCGCGCTCGTCCGCGCGACCGTCGCGACGATCTGCACGCGCGCGTCGGCGTAGCCTTCGTCGTGCAAGTAGTCTTCGATGCGCGCGCGTTCGTCGTCGAGCGCGCACTGCCGGCGCAGCGGCTCCCACGGCAAGTACACGCCGCGGCGCGCACGCAGCCGGCGACGGATCTCTTCGTCGAGCAGCTTCTCGTACCAGTGCTGCGGCACGTCGATGCCGACCTCGCGCACCATCGGCAGCGGCGCGAGATGCAGGACGAGCTTCGTGCCCTGCACGAGGTGACCGACGAGCTGGTAGCCGAGCTTCGTCGTGACCGCGGCGACATCGCGCCAGCGCGCCGCCGACAGCGTCGTCTGCAGCTGCGCCATCGTCGGCTCGAGCAGCGCGTGCACGGTCGCCGCGTCGTCGACGAGATCGCCCGCGATCGAGAACTCGCTCCACGGGATCGGCGTGTCGAGCCCGCCCGCGACGCTACCTTGCGTCGATTCCAGCAGCGCGCCGGGCGTGGTGTCGAGCCGCAAGCAGGTCGCGCGGTCGGCGGTTTGCGGCAGCGCGTCGCTCGCATCGCTGCCGACGGGCGGCGGCGGCGGCAGCGTCGGCTCGGGCGGCAGCGATACGGCGCCCGTCTCGGGCTGTGCGTGCGCAAACCCGGCGAGCAAACAAACGATGACGAGGACGCGGCGGATCACGGAAACAGCGGCGGGATGAAGAGGCGATAGACGAGCTGGCCGCGGTAGTCCTTGATGTCTTCCTCGGCGGGGTCGTAGTAGTTCTTGTAGAGATAGACGCCTTGCACGGTGAGCTGATCGTTGGTCAGCAAGTGCCACGGCAAGTGCCACGGCGTCTTGAACTCGCCGGTGACGTTGATCGTCTGGCCGCGGATGGTCTGCTCGAAATCGCCGATGACCTTGATGTTCTCGGCGACGTTCTTGACCGCGTAGATGCCGACGTCGCCGAAGCCGATCTCGAAGCGCAGCACGTCGAGCCGCGTGATCTTCGTCAGCTTGTCGCCGATCAGGCCCGACACCCAATCGCCGGCGAGGTCTTTGACGATCTGATCGGCGAAGCCGGTCGATGGGTTCGTCGTCGGATCGATGCGCGTCGGATCGGCGCCGAGCGACTGATCGCCGAGCGAGCGGCGCAGCTGCTCGGGGTTGCGCCCCAAGAACAGCAGCGTCAGCGTCTGCGATTTGTTGTAGCCGGTCGACGTCTTGAGATCCCAGTTGGGCTGCTCGAGCGTGCCGCCGATCGTCAGTGTGATGATGTGGAGCTGACCCGACAGATCGGTGTAGTCGGAGTCGCTGGTGATATCGAGGTGCGGGTTCGTCGCCTTGTCGTTCTCGGCGAAATCGATCGAGCCCAACGTCCGCGTGAACGTCGCGCGCGTGCCCGGAATCTGAAACTCGCCGCGCTGCACGCGGATCGAGCCCGATAGCCGCGGATCCTTCGGCGTGCCGCTGATGCGGATGTGCGGGCCTTCGAGATCGATGCCGTTGCGCGCGATGTTGTTCTTGACCTGGAAGCGGCGCACGTCGAGCGTGAGGTCCAAGTCGGCGTTGCCGATCGACGGATACTCGTCCCACAGCGGCTTCGCCGGCGGCGCGCTCGACGCGACCGGCTTGATCGCATCGGTGAGCTCGAAGTTGCGCGAGTACTCGCCGCTGATCAGCGAGATGCTGCCGCGCGCGCTCCACGCCGTGCGGCCCGGCAACAGCGCGAGCTCGATGTCGCGCGCCGACACGACGAGGTTGAGCGAGCCCGGGATGCGGAACGGCACGTTCTCGGCATCGAGCTCGAGCTGCGCTTCCGTGGGCGTACCGTTGTCGAGCACGACGCGGCCGCGAATGTCGGTGAGCTTGCCGTCGCCGTCGATCGACGCGGTCAGCGGATCGTCGTCGATCGACAGCGTGTACGTGCGGTGATCGCCGGCGAGCTTCGTCGCGATGTCGATGCTGCCGGCGAGCAGCGCGACCTCGTGACGTGCGCCGCGCGGGCTGATCGACAGCGGCGCCTGCTTGGAATTGTCGTCTGGGGGATCGAACGTGACCGTGCCGCTGATCTGCGGCAGCGCGCCCTTGCCGAACAATTCGAGCGCGCCGTCGATGCGCGCGAGCCCGCTGGCCTGCGCGACCGCGTTCGGCGCGAGCGCGAGCAGCATCTTGCCGGCGATGGTCCCGTCGATCAGCACGCCCCACGCGCTCGGCTGCCAGCCGTCGAGCACGATGTTGCCCTTGACGTGGAGCTGGCCGGCTTCCTGCGCGCGCTCGTCCTTGACGCTGATCGTCAGGCTGTTGAAGCCGAGCGTGCCGTCGGCGAGCCGGATCTGGCCGCCGGGCAACACCTGCAGCGTCGTGTCGCCGCCGGTCGGCTTGACCTCGACGCGATCGTGGACGAGCAGCTCGCCCTGATACGACGGATTCGCGAACGTGCCCGCGAGCGTCGCGTCGAGATCCAGCGTGCCCGAGATGCTGTCGAGCTGCGTCTCGAACAGCGGCAGCAGCTTCGCGAGCATGAGCTGGCCGGTCGCTTTGACGTTCATCTGGCTCGTCGACGCGCCGCCTTCGAGCGCGACGACACCGGCCGGCGTCACCAGCTGCGTGCTGCACGGCCGGCGCCCGGTCGGCGCCGCGAGATCGCGACACGCGAGCTCGACGGTCTGCGGCGTCATCCGCATCGACAGCGCGAAGCCGTCGTTGGCGGCCGGTGCGAGCGCGAAGCGCAGCGGCGTGAGCCGGCCGTCGCGCGAGTGATGATCCAAGATCGCCTCGAGCTCGGTCAGCTCGAGCCACGCTTCGGGCACCGCCGGCTTGCCGTTCAGCGGCGCCAGCTCGGTCTTCACCGTGACGGTGCCGGACGCCCACGCCTGGATCGGATCGGCAACGCCGATCAGCTTGTCGACCGCGATGAAGTTATCGATCTCGACCCGGCGACCGCTGATCGCGAGCTCGAGCGGGTAGGGCGCCGCCGTGCCGATCGTCGCGCTGATCTGGACCTGACCGGCGAGCGCGTTGCCGTGCAAGAACACGCTCGGGACCTTGCCGACCATGATCGGCGACACCTGCAGCTCGGAATCGCCGACGAACGCGTTCTTCACCCAGCTGCGGATCAGGCTGAGACTGCCGACCGCCTGCGGCGCGGTGCCGCTGCCTTGGAGATGGAGCGTCGCGTTGAACAAGCCGCCGAGCGTGCCGGCGCCGAAGAATTGATCCGCGATCGCGAGCGGGACGTCGTCGATCGCCAGCGTGCCGGCGAGGTGGCGCTTCGCGCTCTTGATCGCGGGCACGTCGATGATCGTCGCGGCGAGCTTGCCGCCTTTGTCGCGCTCGGCGCGCGCGACGACACACGCGCCGCCCTGGCGCACCTTCGCATCGGCGCACGTCGCCTGGTCGCTCGGACCGAGCCGCGCGGTCTGCGCGACGTCGCGACAGACCGTGTCGTCGGGCCGGTTGATGCACAGCGCGAGGTTCGAGTAGCCGTCGCCGGCGACGTTGATGTGATCGGTCTTGACGAACGCCTGCACGTACGCGAGCCAATCGAGCGCCGGTCGGCCCGGCACCACGGGGGTGGTCTTGAGATCGACCTCGACATCGTCGAGCGTGCCCTTGACGATGGTCGCCAAGCCGCACAACCGCGACGCGTCGAGCTTCTTGCCGTCGATGTGGAAGCTCTGGATGACCTTGACGCCGCCGCCGAGCGAGACCACGCCTTTGCCGTCGAGCTGACCGCCGAGCCCCGAGCTGCTGATGTGGTTGATCGTCGCGACCTGATCGCGAATGTCGGCGTCGAGCGTCAGCGTGTCCATGCACGGCACGCCGCCGAGGTTGAGCCGCACGCCGACGGTCGGCGACTTGAGCGGGCCGGAGATCACGATCGAGCCGCCGCCCGCGCTCTTCGCGAACGCCGGGAGCCCGAACCGCCGCAGCCACACGTCGAGATCGCCGAACTCCTCTTCGATGCGGATGTTGAGCGTTTGCTTGACCGTGTCGATGGTGCCGTCGAACACGGCGTGGCTCTGGCCGGCTTCTACCGCGACCTTCTGGACGCCGATCGTGTCGAAGTTGTTCGACGTGAAGATCCGGCCGCGATGCGCACGCACGAGCCGGTCGGACACGCTCGGTCCGAGCGAGAGGTCGAAGTTCTCGAGCGCGAAGCCGGTATCGACGTCGCCGGTCGCGGTGAGCTTGCCGGCGAGATACCGCCCGACGCCCGTCGCGACCTGTTGCGGCAAGAAGCGGCCGACATCGATCGGCTTGGTGATATCGAGCTGGGCGCGCGCGTTGTACGGCTTGAGCGCGAACGACGCGCTGACCATCACCTCGCCGGGCTCTTGGCCGCCGCGGATGAGCGCCTTGGTCTGCTCGATCTTGCCGACGTCGTTGACCAGATCGATGTCGCCGTGGACCTCGGCGAGCGTGAGCCGGAGCGGCTCGGTCTTGCGTGACAGCGGAATATCGACGTCGAGCCCGTGCAGATCGACGGCGACCTTTGGCGGCGCGATGAACGGGCCGGTCAGCGTGACGTGACCGCCGAGGTTGTCGCCGCCGAGCTTGCTCTTGATGCAGGTGTGCAGCGTCGGCCCGAGGTTCGCGATGTCGAGCGCGAGGTTCCAGCGGCCGTCGTACGGGCGCGCCCAGTAGTCTTCGAGCGCGCCCGAGACGTGCAGATCGGCGCCGTTGCTCGGCCCGCTGCCGTCGCACGGCAACGTGTGCGCCGCGAGATCGAGCGCGAGCGAGGTCGCGAACTTCGCGCCGGGTTTCGGCATCTGCGCGAGCTTGTGGAGCTCGATCTTCGACAGCTGGATGTCGTAGTGCGCGGTGCGATGCGCGCCCCAGACTTCGTCGGTGGTCGGAATGTGGAACGCGTTGCGCGGACCTTCGTCTTGGATCCGCACGCGGCCGTGCGCGGCGGCGAGCTGGAGCCGGACCATGAACTTCGCGATCAGCGCGTCGGTCGCGTCCATGTGCAGGTAGTTCTGCTCGCCCTCGGGCGCGGTCGCGTCGGCATCGGCGTTGACGTCCTCGAGCCGTGCCGTGACCGCGAAGCCGATCGTGCCGTCCTTGTTGCCGTACGGCCCGAGATGCAGCGTGACGCCGAGGTGCTCGAGGTGAATGTCGTGGAGGTCGAAGATCGGCGGCGGCTTGTCGGCGTAGATGCCGGCGCGAAAGCCGGCTTTCATCCGCGGATAAAACGCGGTGACGATGCTGACGATCGTGCGGTCGTACGCGTGCAGCGGATACGGCTCGCGCGTTTGCTCGAGCAGCGCTTCGCCGCCGTGCACGTAGAGGTGCCGGAACACGAAGTCGTGGTGGCCGAACATCAGCGCGTGGATGTCGATCTCCGCCGTGATCAGCGGCACGCTGATCAGCAGCTTGCGCGGCTTGCGCTTCGATGTCGGATCCGGGTCCGGCCGGTCGTCGGGCGTGCAGTCCAGGTTCGGATCGCCGCCGCGTGGCGCATCGGGATCGTCCTTGGGGATGTCCGCCGAGAGTACGCAATCATCCCACAGCTTCACGTCGTGGATGCGAACCGGCACCCAACCGCCCGACGCGACCGTTTCGAGCGCCGCGGTGGGCCACTCGACGGCACCGACCTCGATCCGCCCGCGCATCCGCTTGTTGAGCGCCGACGCGATCTTGCTCGCGAGCCCGGGGCCTTCGAGCTGCGTGCGCAACACGGCGAACGCGACGCCCATCAAGATGAGCAGCGCGGAGCCGATCACGAGCGACCAGCGGCGCCAGCGCCTTTGGGTCCGCATCACCCTGCGCTCCGGAACGTATCACGTGCTCGGGAATTCACTTTGTGACGCTCGACGATCTTCGTGCATTGCCGATGTACTTCTCGATGGCAATGCGTGCGGTGTTGCCTATACTTGGATCACGGACTTTTTTGCGAGGCTTCCAGATGTCTGAGCCTGTCGACACGACCGATCAAAGCTTGGTCCCGCTGCGCCGCGAGGCACTCCTTCCCAACGAGCGTGGTCGTGGGCTCGGCACTGTCGCCGTTGTCTGCACGATGGCCGGAGTTGCATCCGGCCTCGCGCTCGCCACGACGCTGATGGCGATGCAGGTCGCCGACTCGATGTCGGTCCGGACGTGCCCGTATCGCGTCGTCGCGAATGAGGTCGCGCAGCCGGTTGCCGACACGCAGCCCCATGCGTTCCTCGGCATCAGCTACGTGTTCCACAACGGCTTCGCCGATGTCGATCGCGTGTTCGCGGGAACGCCGGCCGCCGCGGTCGGCCTGCACCGCGGCGATCACGTGCTCTCGATCGACGGCACGCGCGTCCACAGCCTCGATGATCTGCACACGCGGATCTACAACTCGCGCCCCGGCACGACGCCGACGTTGACGATCGAGCGCGACGGTGCGGTCGAGAGCGTGACGCCGACGCTGGTCAGCTGGCCCGTCGCTTCGTACTAGCGAAGCTCAGAACGTACAGAGCGCTGTGGGATCTTGGATTCCCTGGCGCAGCACGACACACGTCGACACGGTCTGATCGGTGAGCCCGATCGACACGACGACCTCGTCGCCGGATCCCGCCGCGAGCGGCTGGGTCGGGCCGATCGAGCCGTCGACGTTCACCGGCTGAAACACGCCGAAGCCGGTGTTGTGGTTCTGCAGGTAGACCATGCCGCCGATGTAGATGCTGTCGGCCGGGTAGGTCAGCACGGCGGACGAGCTGCCGCCATCGGCCGCGATGTCGAACGTCATGTCGCTCGGATCCGGTGGCGGGATCGGAATCGACGGCGTGATGCAGCCGGCGAAGCCGCAGACGAGGACGATGTTCAACGCCGGTCGCATGGATCCGATACAGATTCGAGCAAGGCTCGATCCACAGCACGCTACCGCATCTTCGCGGACTTACAACGACGCAGCGCCAACCGGGTTGGCGGCCGAGTGCAGTTTACGGGGTCCGCTTGACCGTCGTCGGGAACATGATCGACAGACCGACGCCGAAGAAGATGTGCTGCAGGAAGCGGTTGTCGTCGCCGAGCTTGGTGTTGTTGCCGACGTATTCGTCGGCATTCACGTCGGCGCCCGACGGGTTGTCGGAGAAGCCGTAGTCGCGGACCGTGAGATCGAGCGCGATGAAGTCCGACAAGAACACGTGGATGCCGCCGCCGAGGTAGAGGCCGAGCCGCGTACCGCTGTTGAGCGGCGGGTCGTTGCGCGGGTTGTCGTCGGGCGGCGTGACCGTGCCGTCGGGGTTCGTCACAGACGTGCCGGGGTGCGTGTCATCGCAGAGCCCAGCGGTCGACGGACAGTTCGACGACAGCTGCGCGAACGAGACGCCGGCCTGGAAGTAGAAGTCGAACGCGAGATACGCAGCGCCGAACGCGGCGAGCTTGCCGTACCACGGCGTCCAGCTCAGGTACGCGGCGCCGTGGAACGGCATCGTGTTGATGTGATCGAGGAACTGCTGCTGGCCGGGAACTTTCGAGCCGGCCATCGGCGTGTCGGGCAACGTCGACAGGATGTTGTCGGTCAAGCTCGTGTGGATCGAGGTCGACGCGACGCCGATGACGCCGATCGAGAACATGTCGCTGAGGTGGTACTCGAGCTTGAGACCACCGCCGACCGTGTGCATGTACGCGGCGTCGATGCTCGACTCGAACAGCGGGGTGACTTCGAAGCGGTGCTTGACGAGCAAGCGGCGGTGACGGACGGGCTCGTCATCATCGAGGCCGTTGAGGCGCTTCTGTGCCGCGGCGGTGCCGCCGAGCACGAGCAATGTCACGAGGAGCGCCGAGAGCGAAACGAGTGTTTGGCTGAGCTTGGTCATGGCGTTTGGTCCTCTTCGAATCACCGGAACGTCGTGTACTCGAACGAGGTCGGCAGCCAGAAGCTAAATCCGATCTGGAACATGATGTTGTTGATGAGCGAGCTGGTGGAATCGTTCTTCGCTTCATCCGCCGTCGGATCTTTCGCCATCGAGCGATCGGTCGGCTCGAAGTGATCCAAGAAGATGTAGTCGCGAATGCCGAGGTTGATCGTGAGCCACTTCGTCAAGAAGAAGCGCATGTTCACGCCGATGTTCGGCTCGATCAGGAAGTTGTTGAAGCCGGGATAGGTCTTGTCGCGCGGGATGACCGAGCTCTCACCGACGCCGATGCCGGCGGTGAAACCGACTTCCCACTGCACGAGCTTCTTATCGAGCACCGCGAACTTGCCGTAGACCGGCACGTAGTGGAAATCGAGCGCGCCCGACCAGTCGTAGTTGTTGACCGTCGGCAAGCGACGCGCTTGCCGCGCGACCAAGTCGTACGAGTCTTCGAACTGGTAGTCGTAGTACATGCCCTCGACGCCGATCGCGAGGACGTCGGTGATCCAGTAGGACAGCTCGCCGCCGAGTGTCTCGTGCCGGATCATGTTGTCGTTGAGCGTGACGCCGACGAACGGGTTCAGCTCCACGCGGTGCAGCTTCAAGAACGGCTTGCGGATGACGACGATGATGTCTTTCCACGACAACGGAGTTTTCTTGAACCCGCTGGCTTGGACCGCTTGATTGTTCTGGTCGTTCGCAGCCAAGTCGGCAGAGAGGTCTCCCTGCGGCTTGTTGCTGTCGTCCATCTCGATCTCGCCGGCGTCACCGCCGCTACCGGCGGATGCACCAGACGACCCCGAGCCTTTGCCACTGTCGTCCATCTCGATCTCGCCGGAGTCTCCGGATCCGGCGCCGCCACCCGAGTTGGCGGGCTTGGGCGCGGGCTTCTTGGGGCCGGCAATCGCGGTACTGCCGACGAGCGCCAGTGCCACGATCAAGAAAGACCTAGATCGATGCGGAAGGGTGCGCATTCGTAGGCGCTTCATAACACGTGCTTTTTTGTGATCTCAAGCTATAGGCCGATGTTTGGCGTCACCGTAACGACACCGCGATCTGTGCGCACGTAGCGCAACATTGACCGCTTAGGGCCTTGCTTACGCCGCTTCGCCGTCGCTGGCGTCGTTTGCGTCGGCGTAGAGCGCTTCCACAAAAGCGCCCGCGTCGAACGGCCGCAGGTCGCCGATTTTTTCGCCGATGCCGACGTAGCGGACCGGGACTTTGAGCTCGTCGCAGATCCCCAGGACGACGCCGCCCTTGGCCGAGCCATCGAGCTTGGTGAGGACGATCCCCGAGATCTCCATGTCGGCCTTGAACGTCTTGGCCTGGCTGATGGCGTTCTGCCCCGTGGTCGCGTCGAGGACCATCCAGGTCTCGTGCGGCGCGCCTGGCATCGCCTTGTCGCTGACGCGGCCGATCTTCTTGAGCTCGTCCATCAGGCCCGAGTTCGAGTGCAAGCGGCCGGCGGTATCGCAGATCACGAGGTCGTAGCCGTCGGCGACGCCTTTCTTGATCGCGTCGAAGATCACCGACGACGGATCGCCGCCGGACTTGCCGGTGACGATGTCGACCTGCGCGCGCTTCGCCCATTCTTCGAGCTGCTCGGTCGCGGCGGCGCGGAACGTATCGCCGGCGGCGAGCAGCACGCGCTTGCCCTCGGACTTCCACTTCTGCGCGAGCTTGCCGATCGTCGTCGTCTTGCCGACGCCGTTGACGCCGAGCACGAGCAGCACGAACGGTTTGTGCGAGGCCATGTCGACGGGCGCGGCATCGAGCGCGAGGATCTGTCTCGACGCCAGCTTGATCTTCGACCAGATCTTCGACGCATCTTCGAGCTCGTCGCGCGACAGCCCGGTCTTCACCGACTGGAAGATGCGTTCGGCAGCGCGCGGCCCGATGTCGGCCGTAAACAGCACCTCTTCGAGCTCGTCGAGCGTCTGTGCGTCGATCTTCTTCTTGCCGAACAGCTTGCCCAGCCGCGCGACGAAGCCGCCGCGGGTCTTCGCGAGGCCGGCTTTGTACGCCGCCGCGGTTTCGGCGTCGGTCGGCGCGGCTTCGATCTCGGGCTCCGGCGCTTTTGCGCGAACGGGCTCCGGCTTGTCGGCGTCGCGGCGGCGCCGCTTGCGTTGATGCGCTGGCTCTTCGGGATCGTAGCCGAGGCGCTCGCGCGCACTCTCGGGCGTTCGGCCTTTACTGCGCGCCGATGCCCGGCGCAGCACGATCATCACGAGGCCGATCACGACGATCGCGATCGCGAGCTCGATCAGCTCTGTCTGCATGGCGGGCGCACTCTATCACCAAGCTCAGCGAGCGCTATTCGCACGCTCGTTGATCGCGCGGTCGACGCGTTCGGCGGCGAGCGCCAGCACGGCTTCGGCCGCGAGCCGCGGACCGAAATAGACTTCTTCGACGAAATCGGTGAGCTCGGACAACGCCGGTGTCGGGCGCTTGCCGCGCACGTGATCGACGATCTGGCGCGGCGACCACACCCCCCACAGCCGCGACTCCGGCAGGATCGGCTCGGCGGCGCGGCGATACAGCTGGAACACGCGCTCGCGCACCGGCACGAGATCGACGCGGACGCCGCGCAGCTCGCCGCGATGCGGAATCGTCAGCGCGAACTGCTCGGTGACGTGGCCGTCGGCGCCGACGCTCGCGCGCCATTCACCGCCGCCGAGTGCTTCGAACGCGAATGCGCCGTCGTCGCCGGTGACGCGCTCGTGGCTGGTCGCGCCGAGCTCGATCCGGACGACGGCGGCGGCGATCGGCCGGCCGCGCACGGTGTCGCGCACGACGCCGGCGAAGCCTTCGTCGCTCGGCCGGCGCAGCGTCGATACGATGCCGGGCCGCGCAGTGACCAAGCCGCCGTTCGCGATCGACTCGCTCTGATCGCCGTCGGTCGCCTGCTCGGCGGGCGGCGTTTGCTTGCGCAGGCGTTGCCATGGCCGCGTGCGCGCGAGAAAGAACGCGGCGGCGGCGAGGCCGGTCGCGACGAACGCCGCGACGGTGTACGAGACCGGCACCGGCTGCGGCTCCGCGACGTGGATCTGCAGCATCGCGGAGTGGCTCGGCTTGACGTACGACTTCGCCGGATCCGCCGACGCTTGGATCGTGACGTCGCGGCCGCCGAGCAGCGACGCTTCGACCTTGAACTTGTAGTTGCCCTTCGCGTCGGTGGTGCCCTCCGCGAGCCGGCGGTCGCCCGCCATCAGCGTCACCGCGCACTGCGTGACGGCGCGCGCTTCGTCGTCGATCACCGTGCCGGTGACGGCGAGGTCGTCCTCGTACGCGAGCGATGTCTTCGCCGCGGCGATCGTCATCGACGTCTGCGCGGTCAGCTCGACGAGCACCTCGCGCGATGCCGCCTGCATGCGATCGTCGCCGACGAACGCGGCGCGCAGCCGATACATCCCCGGCCCGCCGGCGTCCTTGCGCGTCAATAGATAGTGGTTGCCCATCACGGTGCCGGGCAAGCCGCGAAACTCGTCCGAGCCTTGCGGCGCGATCGACAGCACGAGTGGCACGTCGACCGGCCCGTTGTCATCGCGCGCGACGACGTAGAGCCGCGCGCCGAGCGGATCGTCGCCTTGCTTGGTGATCGCGATCTCGATCTGCTGCTTCGCCGGATCGGTGTCGACGCCCAACCGATCGGCGGCGTCGAGCACGCGGTTGCCGGCGAACGCGAGATCGACGTGCATCGGTCCGAGCGGCGCCGCGACGATCGCGTTGAACGTGCCATCGGCCTGGGTGAGCGCCGCCTCGCTCGTGCTGCCGACCGTGACCACCACGGTCTGACCGCCGATACCTTCGCCCGTGAGCTTGTCGACCAGCTGGCCGGTGACGTCGACCTGATCGGCGTCGTAGACCTTCACGCGGGTCAGCGCGAGCCGCGTTCGGGCGCGGATATCGACCTGCGGCGCCGCGGCCGCCGTCGCTGCGATCGCGAGGACGAGCAAAACGATCGCGTGCCGGCCCACATGGTTG
>DASXEF010000585.1:0-2918 GCA_036490255.1 Kofleriaceae bacterium | reverse complement strand
CAGCTGGGACCAAGTTTGCGACGTCGACAACGGCGATGCGATGCCGCTCGAGCGCCGCGCGCTGACCGGCTCGGATCCGTGCCTCAAGAGCGGCGGCGTCGAAGGCAAAGACGATCCGGGCATGACGATCTGGCACCCGATCTCGATCGACACCGCGCAGGCGACGGTCACGCAGAACCTGACGCCGACGATGAACATGCAGATCGCCGCGTACGGTCAGGTGCTCGACGGCTTCTTGTCGAACCCGTATCGCCGCGTCAAGGTCGGCGGTAACTCGGCGCAGGAGAACGAGCCCGACGCGCGCGCGCGATGGTCGCTGACCGCGCGGCTCAATCGCTTCCTGCCCAAGGTGCACGGCGCCGTTCACTTCGATGCGCGGTTCTACGACGATACCTGGCGCGTGATCGCAGGTAACGCCGAGCTCGGTTACACGCAGTATCTCGGCGATTCGCTGCTGCTGTTCTTCCACGCGCGTGTCTATCAACAGAGCGCGGCGAGCTTCTTCAAAGACGCGTTCTTCTACGAGACCGAATCGAGTGCCGGCGCTTACTACACCGGCGACCGCGAGCTCTCGCCGGTGCGAAGCGCGCTGATCGGCGCGAAGATCGAGCTGTTCAGCATCGCCGGCAGCGATCACAAAGTCTGGTCGCTGTTCGATCGGCTCACGTTCGATCTCAAGGGCGACGTGCTGCTGATGGATCAGCTTCCCGCCGACAGCTCGCTGCCGAACCCCGAGGGCATCAGCACGGAATTCCTCTACGGCAACAGCCTCTTCGACGCCGTGATCCTGCAGTTCAGCTTGCTCGCAAATTACTGAGCACCGTCGATACGGTGTTATAGTTTCGGGCATGTATCGTTACGGGGATGGAACCCCCTTCCCGCTCGACGAGAACTTCATCGATACGCTGACCGCAGCGGTCGAAGCGTGCACCAGCGCGTTCATGCCGCTCACCGAGCTCGACGATCGCCGCGATCGCGCGCGACAGGCGAAGCTCGAAGCCGAGCGCGAGGTCTCCAGGCTCTCCGAGCTCGAGAAGACCGCCTCGGCGGCTCTCGCGCCGTACCTGACGCCCGACAAGAAAGCCGTGCAGGCGCAAGGCGTCGCGCAGAAGACGTTGCTCGCGCTCAAGCAACAGATCCAACAAGCGCGCGCCGCGATCGACGGCCGGGTCTCGGCGCTCGAAGCGCAGGCTGGCGCGGGCACCGCGTCGGATGCCGTGCTGCACGCACTGCGGCCGTTCTTCGATCAGAACCAGCTGCCGAACGCGAAGTGGATCATGTCGTGGGACGTCCGCGGCGCCGAGCCGCAGGCCGATGCGGTCGCGACCGCGAGCCGGCTGCAGGCGCACTTCCGGCTCAAGGTCGAACAGTTCCGCGGCCCGATCCGCGTCGATCAGCTCGCCGAGGGCGTGGTCGTCCACATGATGAAGAAGGGCTTGCTCGGCAAGGCAAAGGCCGCGCCGCACGACCTCGGCAAGTACGTGATGGTCGCGTTCGAGCGGACCAGCGACGAGCACGTCATCACGCTGCGCGAGAAGCCGGACAAGATCTCGCAGGGCCTGCGCTTCACCGTCACCGATCATCAGGCGACGTGGCAGTCGATCTCGCCCGCCGGCGATGCCGAAGGCGAAGCGAACCCGCTCGACCTCGAAGACTTCGAGGGTGTGCGCCGGCTCGGCGAAGGTGCGCAGCGCGCGCTCAAAGATCTGACGACGAACCGCGAGCTCCGCGATCTCGTGCTCGGCGGCCAGCCACTCGCGCAGCTGCCCGAGCCGCGCATCGTGCCGATGGAAGTGCTGACGCAGCTCACGCCGCTCGCGCGCACGATTCGCGAGCGCAGCCGGATCTCCGGCGAGCTCGTGCTCAAGCGCGACATCGCCGGCGGACGCCGCGAAGAGCTGTTCGTGCCGCGCGCGCAGCTGTCGCAACACTTCGCGAAGCTGCCGCAGGAGTATCGCAAGCCGTTCGAAGACATGGGCGTCTCCGGCGAGGACACGCAACCGGCGATCCAGCTGCCCGAGCAGCTGCGTCCGCCCGCGCCGCGTACGACGCCGCCGCCGATCGGCGGTCAGCCCGCGGTCGCCGGTCAGCTCGGCGGCATTCCGGGCGGCACGTTGCATCCGCCGGTGCCGCCACCGCCGCACGCCGGCGCAGTTCCGCCGCCGCCACCGCCAGCGGCGCACGGATCGCATCCGCCGCCGCCGCCAGGCGCGAACGCGGCGACGCCGACCGATCGTACGATCACGGATCCGGCGAAGACGGTCGTGGTCTCGTTCGACGACAAGACCAAGGGCGGCTCGGGCTAACAGCACGTGCCGCGCTTCGCCGCGACATCGGTCACGTGACCGCGTACGTCGAGCGCGATCGCGCAGCAATCGTCGAGCATCTCGCGCAGGCGCGCACGCCCGCGCTGCACGCGCGACTTCATGCCCGACACCGACACACCCGCGAGGTCGGCTGCGGCTTTCGAGGTCATCGCCTCGAGCTCGACCAGCGTGATCGCTTCGCGATACGGCGACGGCAAGCGTGCGACGAACGCGCTCAAACACGCCAGCAGCGTCGCCGCCGCATCGTCGTCGCCGGTGATCTCGCCCGCCACGTCGTCGTCGTCGAGCGCCTCGTGCTCGCGCATACGCCCGCGATCGGCGATCGCGTTGCGCGCGATCCGGTACATCCACGCCGCAAATCGCGTGTCGTCGGCCAACGCGCGCAGGCCACGATGCATGCGCAGCAGCACGTCTTGCAGCACGTCGTCGACGTCACGCGCTGCGACGCGGCGCGCGACGAACGGCCGCAGCGTCGCCGCGATGTCGGACCACGCGACGGTCTCCGCCGTCATCCGCAGCAGCCCGGCGCGCAACACGCCTGCTCGACGCGCCGCGCCTCGATCGTGACCGACGCGATGTACGCGCTCACCC
>DASXEF010000578.1:0-5748 GCA_036490255.1 Kofleriaceae bacterium | reverse complement strand
TACTGATCGATACCGACGCTCGCGATCGGTCCCAAGAAGTCGCGGTTGCCGAGCGACGTGCTGGTCTCGTCGGTCGCGATCGGATCGTTCGCGCGGAGTAGCTCGATCCCGCCACGCAGCGACAGATAACGCGTCACGCTCGCCCACGGGCGCACGCGCACGCCGAGCGTGAAGTCCATTTGCACGGTGCGCAGCGACGGATCGATGCGCGCCGCGTTGCCGCCCCACATGATGCCGAACAGTGTCGACCACCGCACGGTCCAGCCGATGTGGCTCTCGGTGGTCGTGGGTTGCCACGACGCCTGTGCGCCGAAATCGTAGAACCCGGCGCCGACGCGCGCGGCATCGGCGCCCGTGCCGGCGACGCCGCCGGTGACGAGGCCGATCGCTCCCGACGGCATCGGCTCGGCGTACGCTGCAGTCGCGAGCACGCAGATCACGACCAACGCGCGCATGGCTCAGAACTTCGACGTCGTCGCGATGAACGTCATCTTGTCGTTCGTTGCGCGCAGCCGGCGCGACAGCGTACGCACCCAGTTCCACAGCAGCTCGTACGCGAGATCGCGATCGACGAACAACAGATCCTCGAGATCGCGGCGGTTGACGACGAACAGCCGGCACTTCTCGTGGCAGATCGCCGTCGCCGAGCGAGGCGCTTCGTCGATCAGCGACATCTCGCCGAAGTACGCGCCGGGGCGCAGCACCGCGAGCGCTTCTTCGCCCATGCCCGGCACGATGCGGCTGATGCGAACGGCGCCGTCGACGATCAGGTAGAACTTGTCGCCCGGCTCGTTCTCCGAAAAGATCGTCGCGCCGCCTTTGTATTGCTCTTCGAGCCCGATATCGACGACGCGGCGCAAGTGACCCTGCGGCAAGCCGCTGAACAGATCGATCTGCGCCAAGATCTCGAGCGTGGACTTGCCCTTGATGTCCAGCTCGGGCGGTTTGGCTTCTCCGTCGTCGCCCATGGTCGCGATCAGCGTCCCACGTGCCCCCCGAAAACGCAAAAACGGCCCCGCAGGCGCGAAGCCGTTTCCAACGCGACCAGTGGGGGTTACTAGCCGACCTTAAGGACGAGCAGCAGCGAGATGATGAGCGCGTAGATCACGAGCGACTCGATCAGCGCGAGGCCGAGAATCATCGGGCCGTTGACCTGCTTCGCGGCGCCCGGGTTACGAGCGATGCCTTCGAGCGCGGCGCTGGCGGCGCGACCCTGGCCGATCGAGCCACCGAGGGCCGCGAGGCCGATGCAGAGACCGGCGCCGATCGCGATCCAACCGAAGTTGGTGGCGAGGCCGGTGTTCTTGTCCATCATCGTCTGCGTGACGGTGGCGCCGGCGGCGGGCTGCGCCGAGGCGATGGCGGCGATCCCGATGACGGCGAAGAAGGCGAGAAGCGTGAGAGCGGGCTTGAGATAGCGAGTCATGGTTTTGTTTTCCTTTCAGGTCAAGGGCTGGTCGCGCGGGCGTTTTCTAACTAGTTCGCGAGGGTAAATCAATGCTCGTCGTGCTCGATCGCCATGCCGATGTAGACCATCGTCAGCGAGGTGAACACGAGCGCTTGGATGAAGCAGACGAGGAGGCCGAGCAGCAAGAACGGCAGCGGCACGAGGAGCGGGACGAGCGCGAAGAACGACATGACGACCTTGTGGTCGGCCATCATGTTGCCCATCAGCCGGATCGACAGCGAGACCGGGTGCGCGACGTGCGAGACCAGCTCGATCGGCAGCATCAGCGGCGCGAGCGCCAGGCTCGGTCCCAGGAAGTGCTTGAAGTAGGCGAGGCCGTGCTCCTTGACGCCGTAGTAGTGCGTCAACAGGAAGACCATGATCGCGATGCCGACGTTGGTCTTGAGCGTGTCGTCGGGCGACACGAACCCCGGGATCAGCGCGCACAGGTTGCCGAACAGGATGAACATCCACAGCGCGCCGATCAGCGGGAAGAACCGCGCGGCGTTGTGGGCGCCCATCGAGCTCTCGACCATGCCGTAGACGCTCTCGGCGGTGTACTCGAAGAAGTTGCGCAGGTTCATCGTGCGCGGCGGCACGAGCCCGTTGTCCTTGCTCTTGAGACCGCGGAAGAACGCGAGGCAACCCCACACCGTGAACGCGACGACCACGAGGTCGATGAGCACGTGCGTGAGCGTCCAGCCGGTGTCTTGGAACAGCAGCAGGAACGGATTCTTCGTGCGGCCGAGGTGAGCTTGCGCCCACGCGTTGAAGTGCCTCCACCAGCCGAAGCGGTCGAGATAGTCGAACCAGGTTCCGTGCTCACCCATCGATGGAGTCCTGTTTGAACGACGCGTACGCGGTTTCGATCACGATCGAGATAATGAAGATCGAGTAGCCGATCACGAACGCGATCGGGTCGAGCGGCAAGAACAGCAGGGCGAGTGCGACGGCGGCCATCAGGCCGGCCATCTTCGGCAGCATCAAGTACGACGCGCCGCTGGTCATGCCCTTGGCCGCCGCGGTCGTCCACTTGCTGATCAGCTTGCGCAGCGCGAAGAAGTTGAGACAGGTCAGCCCACCGCCGACCGCGATGCCGAGCGCGAACGTGCGCGTCTGCGTGATCGCGGCGATGATCGTCGCGATGCCGGCGATCACGTAGTTGAGCCGCTCGATGTTGCGGATGCTCGGCCTACTCATCGTCGAGCTCCGCGGCAGCTTCGGCGCGCTTGACCGCGCGAAGCACGTTGCGAAACCCGGCGACGAGGCCGATCACGAGGAACGCGAGCATCAGCCACGGCGTCGTGCCGGCTTTGGTGTCGAGCCACATGCCGAACAACAGGCTCACGATCACCGCGACGCCGAGCTCGAGCCCGACCGAGCTCGCCGAGAGCTGGTTGAACGCGCGGCGGCTGCGCTGCGCCGCCGGATCGACGAGCTTGCTGGTCACGGCCTTTGGATGCGGGTTCTCGATCGAGAAACCCTGCGACATTTCGCCGCTATTGCCGGTGGTCAGGGGCACGTGCGGCGCCCTGGTACCACGCTGCTAGGGGTGCGTCAACGCAGCCCGTGCCGCAGCGACTACCTCGTCGATCTCGGCCTCCGAATGGGCCAAAGATACGAACATCGCTTCGAATTGCGACGGCGGCAGGAACACGCCAGATCCTCGCATCGCGCGAAAAAACGCGCCGAACCGCTGGGTATCGGCGGTCTTGGCCGACGCGTAGTCAGTGACCGGCTGATCGGTGAAGAACAAGGTCAGCATCGAGCCGTGCCGGTTGATCGTCGCCGCAACGCCGGCCGCCTTCGCAGCCGCGGCGAGCCCGTCGCCGAGCCGCTGGCCGAGCGCCGCGAGCCGGTCGTAGACGCCGGGCTGCTCGAGCAGCTCGATCGCCGCGAGCCCGGCTGCCATCGCGAGCGGATTTCCCGACAGCGTGCCGGCTTGATAGACCGGGCCGAGCGGCGCGAGCTTTTGCATCACGTCGGCACGACCGCCGAACACCGCGGCCGGCAAGCCGCCGCCGACGATCTTGCCGAGGCACGTGAGGTCGGGCGTGATCTTGTAGAGCGCTTGCGCGCCGCCGAACGCGCAGCGGAAGCCGCTGATCACCTCGTCGAAGATCAACAGCGCGCCGTGCTTCGTGGTCAGCGCGCGCAGGCCTTCGAGGTAGCCGGCCGCGGGCAACACGAGCCCCATGTTGCCGGCGATCGGCTCGATGATCACGGCGGCGACGTCACCCGCGACGAGCGCGCGCTCGACGCTGGCTAGATCATTGTACGGCACGACGAGCGTGTCGCGCGCCGCGCCTTCGGGCACGCCGGCCGAGCCTGGAATGCCGAGCGTCGCCGCGCCGGAGCCGGCCGCGACGAGCAGGCAATCGGCGTGGCCGTGATAACCGCCGTCGGTCTTGATCAGCTTGCTGCGCCCGGTGAAACCGCGCGCGAGCCGCAGCGCGCTCATCGTCGCCTCGGTGCCCGACGACACCGCGCGCACCAGCTGCATCGACGGATACGCGCGGCGGATCGTTTCGGCGAACGTCACTTCGATTTCGGTCGGTGCGCCGAACGTCGTGCCGCGCTTCATCGCATCGCCGATCGCCGCCAAGATCTTCGGATGCGCGTGGCCGAGGATCAGTGGACCCCAGCTGCCGATCAGATCGATGTAGCGCTTACCGTCGACGTCGGTGATGTGGCTGCCGTCGCCGCTCGCGACGAACACCGGATCGACGCCGACCGAACGGCACGCGCGAACCGGTGAGTTGACGCCGCCGGGAATGACTTGTTTCGCGCGATCGAAGATCTCTGCCGAACGAGACATGGCCGGAACTTAGCGCGAGCGCAGCTCGCCTGCGATCGTTGCGGCACCGGGACGTTCGGCGGGGACGCGGGCGAGACACCGATCGACGAGCGCGCACAGGTCGGGTGGCAGCGCCGGCGCATGGCTCGCGAGCGGCTCCGGCGCCGGCGCACCGCGGCCGGCGAGGATCGGCGGCGCCGCGTGCGGCAGCTTGCCGCTGAACAGCTCGAACGCGATCACGCCGAAGCTGAACACGTCCGCGCTCGGAGCGATGTTGTCGACGCCGTCGGCGAGCTCCGGCGCCATGTACATCGGCGTCCCCAAGATCGCGCCGGTGCGCGTGAGCGGCCGGCTCGGCTCGTCGTGATCGACCGTCGCGGTCGCCGTGAACGGCAGCATGTCGACGACGCCGGCGAGCCCGAAATCGGCGACCTTTACGGTCGCGCCGTCGAGCAAGATGTTCGACGGCTTGAGGTCGCGATGAACGATGCCGCGCTCGTGCAGCGCGACGAGCGCAGCGGCGACCTGCGCCAAGATCTCGACGACCCACGCGCAGTCGCCGAACCGCGCGCGATGCTCGAGCAACGAGCTGCCGCGCACGAGCTCCATCACGAAGAACAGCACGCCGTCGGGCGTGACGCCGATGTCGCGCGCGGCGATCACGTTCGGATGTTCGAGCTCCGCCAGGATCTGAGCCTCGCGAGCGAATCGCGCGAGCCCGACGCGATCGTTCACGCCCTTGAGCGTCTTGAGCGCGAGCCTGCTGCCATCGGTGGTGCGCTCGACCTCGTAGACCTCGCCCATGCCGCCCGAGCCGATCGCGCGAATGATCCGATAGCGATTGTCGACGACGTCGTCGATCGCGAGCGGTGCCGCCATCGGCGACGCGGCGTGCAGGCGTGCGAGCGCCTCGGCGAGCCCGCGCGAGCGTGCAGCGACCTGATGCTGGAGCTCGGCGTGCTGCAGTCGATCGATCAGCGCTTGCTGCAGCGCGACGACGCGCTGTTCGCGATAGCTCGTGCGCGCGTTGCGATCGTTGACGACGCACACGTACACGCCGCAGATCATCGACATGATCGGCGCGACCGAGCTCATCGTGAGCGCCATCGTGTCGGTCGTGCCGGTATGGAACACGTAGATCTGATAGGCGAGGTTGAGCGCGACGCCGGGGGTGACGGCGACCACGGCGTCGAGCGCGCGCAGCCGGAAGATCGTGCACGTGAAGAACACGACGATGCATTCGATCGGCGACACGTACAGCGGCGCGTGCAGCGACGCGAACATCCCGACCGCTGCGATCCCCGACACCAGCGACGCGAGCGCGCCGAGCGGCAGCACGAGGTGATGAAGTCGAACGCGGTAGGTACAGACGAGCGTCGCGATGATCGCCGGAATCGGCAGCAGCAACATCCACGCGAACGCGGTGAACGCGTAATCCCAATCGCGCCACAGCGGCGCGATCGCCGCACCGCACGACCAGTTGAACAGCGCGCCGAACATGCCG
>DASXEF010000426.1:0-2669 GCA_036490255.1 Kofleriaceae bacterium | reverse complement strand
CGCGGCGACGTCGCGGCGCTGACCGCGACGATCGCGCAGGATCGCAACGCGCTCGAGCTGCTCGCCGGCGGCCCGCTCGACGACGCGCTGATGCCCGACGCGCTGCCGCCGCAGCCCGACTGGTTCGCCGACGTGCCGGTCGGGATGTCGTCGACCGTGCTGCTCGCGCGGCCCGACGTGCTCGCGGCGGAGCACGAGCTGATCGCGGCGAACGCGAACATCGGCGCGGCGCGCGCGGCGTTCTTCCCGACGCTGAGCCTGACCGCGAACGGCGGCCTCGTGTCGACCGCGCTCGCGGCGCTGTTCACCGGCCCGACGTTCGTGTGGACGATCGCGCCGTCCCTGAGCGTGCCGCTGTTCCGCGGCGGCGCGAACCGCGCGAACCTCGAGTACGCCGAGGCGCAGAAGAAGGGCTTGATCGCGGGCTACGAGCTGGCGATCCAGACCGCGTTCCGCGAGGTCGCGGACGCGCTGGCGACCCGCGGCACGATCAAGGACCAGATGTCCGCGCAGGCCGCGCTCGTCGAGGCGGCGAGCAAGAGCCTCGAGCTCGCGCAGGCGCGCTACACCGCGGGCGTCGAGCCGTTCCTGTCGACGCTGGTGTCGCAGCGCGCGCTGTACGCGGCGCAGAACTCGCTGGTGACGACGCAGTACGCGGCGATGACGAACCGCATCACGCTGTACCGCGTGCTCGGCGGCGGCGCGGATCGCTAGAGCGGCGATCGGTTTAGGGATCGACTCCGAGGATCGGCCGTGATCCATTCGGGGCATGCCCCTTCGCTGGTCCCCACCGGTTGAGCTGTCGAAGAAGGAGGAGTTCATCCTCCGCGGCTGCAAGAAAGCCAAGCTGTTCCTGTTCTTGCGGCAGCATCGGCACGAGCTGTTCGACGACGCCTTCCAGACCGAGCTCGCCGCGATGTACCCAGCCCGAGCCCGCGGCAAGGAGCCGATCGCGCCGGCGCTGCTGGCGATGGTGACGCTGCTGCAAGCAGCGCTCGGCTTCTCCGACGAAGACGCGGTGGAGTACGCGATGTTCGAGCTGCGCTGGCAGATGTTGCTCGACTGTCTCGGTGACGAGCAGGCGCCGTTCGCGCAGGGCACGCTGTTCGCGTTCCGGCAGCGGCTCATCGCCCATGACATGGATCGACGCCTGCTCGAGCGGACGGTCGAGCTCGCGCACAAGACCCAAGGGTTCAGCGCCAAGGCGCTGCGCGCCGCGTTCGATGCGTCGCCGTTGTTCGGCGCGGGACGCGTCGAGGACACGTTCAATCTCATCGGCCACGCGGCACGCGACCTGATCCGCAGCGTCGCGAAGCGGCTCGACATCGGCGTCGACGAAGCGGCTCGACGCGCCGGCATTCCGGTCCTCAACGGCTCGAGCATCAAGGCGACGCTCGACATCGACTGGGACGACCCGAGCGCCAAGAAGGGCGCGCTCGATCGCTTGTTGTCGCAGGTGCGAGCTCTCGAGAAGTTTGTCGAGAGCGAGCTCGCTGCTGACGCCGCGCAGCCACCGATCTCCGATCAGCTCGCGACTCTCCGACAATTCATCACGCAGGATACCGAGCCAGATCCCGACGGCGGTCCGACGCGCATCAAACAAGGCGTCGCGAAGGAGCGCCGCATCAGCGTCCGAGACGGTGAGATGCGACACGGCCGCAAGAGCAAGGCGTCACGCGTCGATGGCTACAAGCGGCACGTCGCGCGCGATCTCACCAGCACCGTGATCCTCGCGGTCGCGATCACGCCGGCCAATCGCCCCGAAGCTGAGGCCACCGACGAGCTGCTCGCCGAGATTGCCCGACAGCAGCGCCAGCTCTCCGAGCTCCAGATCGATCGCGGTTATCTCGCGGCGCCTGCGGTCGCCTCGCTCCACGCCGACGGCGTCCCGGTTCGCTGCAAACCGTTTCCACTGCGCAATGGCGGTCGCTTCACGAAGGCAGACTTTGCGATCGACTTGAAGGCCGCACTGGTCACCTGCCCCGAGGGCGTCATTGCTCCAATCCAGCTCGGCACAGTCACGCGGTTCCCCGCCGACTCGTGCCAGAGCTGCACGGCGCGCGAGCGTTGTACGATCTCAAGCAAAGGCGGTCGCAGCCTGTCGATCCACGAGCACGAGCCGCTACTCCTCGAGCTCCGCACTCGGCGCGACACACCCGATGGACGCGCTGCGCTCCGTGCGCGAGTCGACGTCGAGCACAGCCTCGCGGAGATCGGCCGCAGCCAAGGCGGCAAGGCTCGCTACCTCGGCGCGCGAAAGAACCTGTTCGACCTGCGCCGCCACGCCGCCGTCGCAAACCTATTCGCTGCCGCCAGGGCGGCCTAAATCGGTCGCCGCTCTAGGGAGCGCTCGCAGCGCAAAGCAACCGGTCGCGCCGAGGCGCGGTCTAGGTTGCGAAATGACCGCGAAGCAGACGACGGCGTCTGCCTCGGTCGCGCTCGCGCTGGTCGGAGTGGCTTGAGTCGCCGGGATCGCGCACGCGGATCCGGCGGATCCGAACACGCCGACGACCGCGCCGAGCGCGAGCGGGGCAACCGGAAAGTTCCAGGTCGGGGTCGGATACGACACCGTCGACCGGTGGTTCGCCACCGCGCAGGTCTCGCAGGCGAACCTGTTCGGCTCGGGCAACACGCTGTCGCTCGTCTCCGGGCTGTCGGATCTGCACCAG
>DASXEF010000407.1:0-3161 GCA_036490255.1 Kofleriaceae bacterium | reverse complement strand
GATCACCGGCGTACCGCTCGAGCAGCTGATGCAAGCGCACGTGTTTCATCCACTCGGCATGACGCGCACGAGCATGATCTGGCAACCGGCGTTCGACTCCGACTTCGCGAACGGCTACGACGAGGACGGCAAGTCGCTCGGGCCGTCGCGGCGCACGAAAGCGCGCGCCGCCGGCGGCATGCAAACCACGCTCGCCGACTACGCGAAGCTGGTCTCGGCGGTAATGCACGGCACCGGGTTGTCGGCGAGCTCGCGCGCCGAGATGCTGCGCATGCAGATCGCGATCGACTCGGCACACGAGTTCCCGACGCTCGCACCCGAAACGACCGACGCGAATCGCGCGATCCACCTCGGCTATGGCCTTGGCTGGGGCGTCTACACGACCTCGCACGGCCACGCGTTCTTCAAAGAGGGTCACGACGACGGTTGGCGCCACTACGTCGTCGCGTTCGACGGCGGCAACGGCTTGTTGATCATGACGAACAGCTCGAACGGTGAGGGCATCTACGCCGCGTTGATCGCGCAGCTGCTCGGCAATCGCGACACGCCGATCGCGTGGGAAGGCTTCGACCAGGTGACCCGCAGCGTGCACGTCGACAGCACGCTGCTCGACAGCTACGCCGGCACGTACGGCGCGTTCGTCGTCAAGCACGTCGCCGATCACCTGACGATCCAGGAGAACGATGGGCCGGTTCGAGATCTGCTACCGACGAGCAACGTCGAGTTCTCGTCGCCGTCGCTGCGTTGCACGTTCTCGCCGACCGGGCTGATCGTGCACCGCGGCGGCACGGACATCGCGATTCCGCGCCAGCCTTGATACGTTGTCGGCGTGGAATCGAGTCGCGATCAGCCGTTGCGCGTCGCCGACGTCGTGCGGCTCGCGGGTCGCACGCTCGACGCGCTCGGCCTGGTCTGGCTCGAAGGCGAGGTTTCGCAGGTCAGCCAGCCGAGCTCGGGACACCTCTATTTCGCGCTCCGCGATCGCGATTGCGTGCTGCCGGTCGTGATGTGGGGCCGCGACGCGACGCGGATGCGATTTCGACTCGACGTCGGTCAACGCCTGCGCGCGCGCGGCCGGCTCGGCGTCTACGACCGCGACGGCAAGATGCAGCTGTATTGCGACTTCGTCGAGCCGGCCGGGGTCGGCGCCGAAGCGCTCGCGCTCGAGCAACTCAAGCAAAAGCTCGCCGCCGAGGGCATGTTCGCGGCCGCGAAGAAGCGACCGTTGCCGCGGTTTCCGCGCCGGATCGGCGTGGTGACGTCGAAGACCGGCGCCGCGATCCACGACATCATCCGCACCGTCCAGCGCCGGTTGCCGACGCCGATCTTGATCGCCGACGCGATGGTGCAAGGTCCGCTCGCGCCCGCGCAGCTCGTCGCCGGCATGGCGATGGTCGTGCGCGCGGGCGTCGACGTGCTCATCATCGGCCGCGGCGGTGGTGCGGCCACCGATCTCACCGCGTTCAACCACGAGCGCGTCGTGCGCACGATCTCGCGGTGCCCGGTGCCGGTGATCAGCGCGGTCGGTCACGAGACCGATCTGTCGCTCGCGGATCTCGCCGCCGACGCGCGCGCGTCGACGCCGACCGCCGCCGCGGAACTGTGCGTTCCGGATCGCGCGGCGCTCGAAGATGCGCTCGGCAAAGAGCGCCGCCGCATCGATCGCGAGATCGGTCACGTGATCGGCCGCGCCGCGCTGGATCTCGATCGCGTGACCGCGGCGCTGCACGCGCGAGGCGAACGCGCGATCGGCCGTGGCCGCGGCGAGCTCGGCGCGCTCGCGCATCAGCTCGCCGGCCTGCATCCCCGCGCGCAGATCCTGCGGGCCAAACGCGACCTCGACGCGCTCGCGCACCGGGTCGATCTGGCGATGCGCGCCGACGTCGACGCGTGCCGCGGCGAGCTCGGTCGGCTCGGCGCACAGTTAAACGCGCTGTCGCCGCTGGCCGTGCTCGACCGCGGCTATGCGATGGCGGTCAAGGGAACCGAGCTGATACGCGATCCCGCGCAGGTATCCGCCGGTGACGTGCTCGAGCTGCGCCTGGCTCGGGGTAAACTGGAGGTCATCGTGAAGGGGTCGGCGTGAGTCGCGCGAAGACGCGAAGACCGGGGACGAAGAGCGGGCGGCGCGCGGGCTCGATCTCCGAAGAATTGCCCGAAGACCTGGCCGATGCCGCCGAAGCCGCGCTCGACGATCTGATCTCGAACGCGAGCGCACCCGATATTCCGACGCAGCCGGAGATCAAGAAGCGGCCGATCACGGAAGCACCACCCGAGGTGCGCACGAAACCGCCGCGACCGCCGCCGGCACGCGCGAAGAGCACGGTGATCGAGCTCGGCGAGGCACATCGCAAGCGCGAATCGCAAGATCGCATTCCGACGTTCGGCCGCGACGGCGAGTTCGGCCGCGACGATGCGCACGCGTTCGGCAAGCCGACGATGCCCATCGAGTCGCCACCGCCGCCGCGCAGCAAGCCCGTGTCGCCGGCGATGATCGCCGCCAAGCCGACGACGAAGCCACCGCGCGGAATGACCGCCGAGCTCGACGAGTTTCTCGCCGAGCCGTTGCAGGCGCCGCGCGCCGATTCGTTGTCGGACCTCGAGCTCGACGAGCCGACGAATCCACCGATGATGCGCGTGCCGTCGACGACGGAGCCGGTGCCGGAGCCCGAAGCCGAGACGGGCGAGCCGCAGATGCTGCGCTTCGCCGTGTTCGAAGAAGCCGATCATCTCGCCGCCGCGCGCAGCGCGATCGTCGCCGCCGGTCATGCGGTCGCGATCAACGCGTCGTCGCCGTCCGGCGCCGCGAAGATCAACGATGCGATCATCGCCGGCGAGGTCGATGCGATCCTCGTCGGCTTGCCCGGTGGCGAGTCGATCGTGCAAGCCGCGCTCGCGCTCGAGCCGAATCGGCCGCTGATCATCGCAGCGTGCTCCGGCAAGGCGACGAACGCGATCAAGCGCGGCGTCGCGATCGGCGCCGATCTCGCGACCGCGCGGCCGCACGAAGCCGATCGCGTTGCACCGCTGTTGCTCGCCGCCGCGCGTCTGTTCCACGAGCGCCAGATCGCGCAGACCGCGAAAGGCGCCGAGCTCGTGTTGCGCGCGAAGCTCGACGAGATCTCCGATCCGGAGCCGCGCGGGCTGCAGCCGTTCGAGGT
>DASXEF010000400.1:0-6126 GCA_036490255.1 Kofleriaceae bacterium | reverse complement strand
CGGATGGATCGGCTCGTCGCACTTCCAGCTCGTCGGCAATGCCTCGACGTTCAGTGTCGACGGGACGACCGTGGTCCAGCTCGGGCTCGCCGTCGGGATCCAGCACGCGTCGTTTTAAGGCGCCGTGGTGAACGTCGCGGTGCGCGTCTGCTCGCCGGTCGCATCGCCGCCGTGACCGAAGCCGTGATCGAGCGTGCCCGGCTCGGTGCGGCTCACGGTCAGCGTCGCGTCGCAGCTGGTTTGGGTCGAACCGCTCGCGAGCACGACCATCGAAGCTGGAATCGTCACCGAGCCGGTATCGGTCGTGATCGTGCCGGTCGTGGTCTCGATGCAGCTGCCTTCGATCTGCCACGACATCGCGTCGTCGCTCGTCGGCGACCACGTGAGCGACATCGCGGCCGCGCGCGACGCCGTCGCCGGCACCGGATCGAGATCGAAGCTCGACGGCAACGTCATCGTCGAATTCGGTGCGCCGCCGTCGAGCGTGCGGTCGAGCGCGACCGTGAACGTGTCGCCGTCGTGCGTGTCGTCGAACGTCGCGACGTAGGCGATGATCGTGAGCAGCTGTTGCTGCTCCATCACGTTCGAGTTGCCGTCGTAGTGCGCGACGAGCTGATCGCCCGAGCCGAGATCGACGTAGATCAATTGCAACGGATCGCCGGCGAAGACCTCGGCGGTGACATTCGTCGACGTGCCGTCGCTCTGCGCGGTGATCTCGGCAGACATGCCGCTCGTCAGCAGCGAGCTCGAGCTCTCGTCGCCGCACGCGGCGAGTAATCCGATCAAAACTAGATACTTCATGCATCGACGATAGCGCCGTGGCCGCGTGGGCATGACTGGCAAACACGTGGCGCGACCGTCAGGCCGAGGTGAGCCCGCGACGAGGTGGGAGCGCGCGCCACATCGCGTTCGCGCGCACCGACACGTACGATCGCGGCATGCGCCAGACGTTTGCGTTGGTCGCGGCACTCGCGCTCGCAGCGTGCGGAAGCAAGCACGGCTCGAGCGGCGACGACGACGATGGCGGCGTGCCCACCGACGCGCCGGTCACGCCACCCGGCACGACGTGCGGCGCACCGGTCCAAGCTGTCGATACGTCGCATCCCGACCACGTCGTCGGCGACGGCACCGCGGCATCGTGCACCGAGACCGCGCTCGCAACCGCGCTCGGCTCCGGCGGCATCGTCACGTTCGCGTGCGGTTCGTCGCCGGCGACGATCAGCGTCACGCAAACGATCGAGCTGCGCACCGATGTCGACACGACGATCGACGGCGGCAGCAACGTCACGATCGACGGCGGCGACGCCGTGCGCATCCTCGACTTCGATCACGACAACTATCGCGTCAACACCGTCACGCTCACGCTGCAAAACCTGACGTTCGCGCACGCGCACGCGCACGGCACGATGCTGTACGCGCCGGCGCCATCGCCGTGCTCGCAGGGCTACTACGACGGCTTCGGCGGCGTGCTCCAGCTGCGCGACGGCAAGCTCGTCGTGATCGCGTGCGACTTCGAGAGCGATCAGGCCGAAGCGCTCGGCCCCGACGTCGGCGGCGGCGCGATCTCGATCCTCGGCTCGCTCGGCGCGATCGTCGCGAATTCGACGTTCCACGCGAACAAGGCGAGCAACGGTGGCGCGCTCTACAGCCTCAACTCGCAGCTCGACGTCTACGATTCGGTGTTCGACTCCAACGTCGCCGAAGGCAACGGCGCGAACAGCGACGATCAGACGATGTGCAGCGTGCTCGCGATGACGAATCAGTATCAGGTCGGCTCGGGCGGCAACGCCGGCGCGATCGGCATGGACGGCGGCGACGACACGACGCACACGTTCTGCGGCGTCAAATTCACGAACAACCAGGGCGGCGTCAACGCGCTCGGCGGCGCGATCGCACGCACGCCCGACAAGGCGATGCAGACGACCGTGATCGATCGCTGCACGTTCGACGGCAATCACGCCGACAGTGCCGGCGCCGGCTACTTTCACAACAGCACGCTGAACGTGACCGCATCGACGTTCTCGAACAACGTCGCGGTGCACGGCAGCGGCGCGCTGCAAGCCGACGGCACGACGCTCAACTTTCTCAACGACACGTTCGCGGCGAACAACGCGATGGCAGGCCTCGGCGGCGCGGTCTCGCTGTTCGGCAACGGCGGCACGATCGAGTTCACGACGTTCGCGAACAACCTGGCGAACGGCGGCGACCCCTATTTCGGCGCGGCGATCGGTGGCAACCCGACGCTCACGCTCGTCAGCGACCTGTTCGACAACAACACCGCGCAAAACCCGGGCGCACCGATGCAATGCCAAGTGACGGGCAGCGGCGACGGCGATCTACAGTGGCCGATGGATCACGTCGTCGGCGGCGGCTCGGATACGAAGTGCACGCCGACGACGACGTTCGCCGATCCGATGTTGGGCGCGCTCGGCAGCAACGGCGGCGCGTCGCCGACGATCTTGCCCGCCGCCGGCAGCCCGGCGATCGGCGCCGGCGTGACGTGCCCGCCGAGCGATCAGCGCGGCATGACGAGGCCGGCCACGATGTGCACGTCGGGCAGCGTCGAGGGCAGCCAGTAGGTCAAGCGTGTGAGGGCGTGGTGGCTCGTCGTCGCCGCGGCGTGCTCGCGGCCGCACTCGCTCGAGGTGCTCGGCGATCCGCTCGGCGACTGGCGCAGCGAACCCGACAAAGCGTACGCGCGCAGCTTGTGGGCGCTGCAGCCGTGGCACGGCAAGCTCTACTCGGCTACGGCGATGCCGTCACGAACACGGGGCCGACGCAGATCATCGCGTTCGACCCGACGACGCGTACGTTCGAAACCGAGACGACGATCGACGAGGAAGCAATTCTCGAATATCGCGTGATCGGCGATCGGTTGTTCGTGCCCGGCATCGACGCGATCGACGATGTCGGTGGCGCGATCTACGTCCGCGACGGCGCGGGATGGACAACACGACCGCTCGCGGAAGCGGTCCACGTGCTCGACGTCGCGATGGACGGCGATCGGCTCTGCGTCGCACTCCAAGACCGCCTTGCCGGCGCCGAGGTCCGCTGTTCGCGCGATGACGGCATGACGTGGACATCGTCGCCGGCCGGCGGTTGGCGCGCGACGTCGCTGTTCGCGCTCGGCGGACAGCTCTACGTAGCGAGCGTCGGCAGAGGTGTCACGCGCGTCGGCGGCGGCCGTGTGCCGTTCGCGATTCCCGATGCGACCGACGCTGCGGTGATCGCCCGCGAGACGACGTGTGGCAACGCGGTCGTGTTCAGCGCGCGAGACAGCTGGAAACCAGGCGCGACCGTGCTCGGCGCGTTTCGCGCGACCGTCGCGGACGATGGTGCGATCGCGATCGCGCGCATCGCGCTCGACGGCGCGCCCGCGTACATTTTCTCGTCGCGCGACGCGTGCTACGTGCTGACGAACACCTCGCCGACGACCGCCGCGATCTACGAATCGCGCGACGACGGCATCTCGTGGTCGCCACGCGTCGATCTCGACGTACCGATGCAGGCGACCTCGGCGGCGCTGATGGACGGCTATTTCTACGTCGGCCTCGGTTGCGAATATGCCGCGCCGTGCACCGCGCTCGCCGGCCGGCTCCTGCGGATTCGCGAGTAGCGCGCTCGCATTCAAGCCGGCCGATCGTCGTACGAGATCGGGCCGGCGCGCCGCCAGCCGACGCGCAACAGCCATGTCCGCGGCGGCCGCGTCGGCGCGGCGAGCTCGACGAGCTCGCTGGTCGAGATGTTCCTGCGGATCGGCGCCGCCCAGCCGCGGAACCACGCGCCGCTCGAGAACGGGTCGATCCAACCTGCAAAGTATCGCTTCGTCGCGATCGCGTGATGCTTACGATTGAGCAGCACGTAGCGCAGCGTGTTGCGAACTTGCGCCGGCGAACGCAGCTGGACCGCGTGGTAGCGAGCTCCGAAGAACTTGCCCTTGCGTTTTAGTGCGGTATTCAAACGACGCGCGAGTCGGATCGCGAGGCCTTGCACGCCTCGCGCGAGGGTCATCGCATCGTCGGCCTCGCAGATCAGGTGCACGTGGTTGGACAGCACGTTGAACTCGACGACGCGAAAAAACGGCTTCTCGCACAGCGCGATGCACGGTCGGATGACGCGCGCCATCAAGTATCCGCGCGCGATCGGCGGTGTGCCCGAGCCGAGCCGGAGCGTCACGTGTTGCGGGAACCGTGTCGGGAACGCGGCGCGCGTGTCGTGCGAGACCGCGCCCTTCGTCTTGTGCCGGCCGGCGCCGGGACGCCAGCCGCCGTGGCCGGTTGGTTTGCGCGCGGAATCGAGCGAGAGCTGCCGCATCTCCAGATAATATGAATACCGCAGTATTTGTCAATGGTGGTCTCAAGAGGTCAGCGCAACGCTGAGCCCGCGCCGGCACTGACCTGGTACATGCCTGACGGCTTGGTGGAAGTGTCACGGATGTCTCTGGTTGCACGCGACGCGAGATCGCCGCGTCGAACAACCGCCACGCGCTTGCGCCGTCACGCTCGTGCCCTGCACGCCTTCGTGCAACCATCGCGACGATGACCGAGTCATCGCTGCGATTGCGCGTCGCACTGCAGGACGACATCCCGGCGCTGCGCGAATTGATCGCGCAGTCGGCTCGCGAGCTCAGTCGCGACGACTATCGGCCCGAGCAGGTCGAAGGTGCGCTGCGCGGCGCGTTCGGCGTCGATTCGCAGCTCGTGCGCGATGCCACGTACTTCGTCGTCGAGGATGGCGCGACGCTGGTCGGTTGCGGCGGCTGGAGCTTTCGCAGCACGTTGTTCGGCGGCGATGCCCGCGCCGATCGCGATGCCGCGATGCTCGATCCCGCGACCGAAGCCGCCAAGATCCGCGCGTTCTTCGTCGCACCGTCGCACGCTCGACGCGGCATCGGCAGCCTGCTGCTCGAGCACTGCGAGCGCGAGGCAATGCTGCGAGGCTTCGCCGCGGTCGAATTGATGGCGACGCTGCCCGGCGTCAAGCTCTACGCGGCGCGCGGCTACGAAGGCACCGAGCAGATCCGATACGACGTCGGCGATGGCGAGCAGATCGAATTCGTCCCGATGCGAAAGCTGCTGCGAGCCGAACCCAAAACGTAACGTCCGCGCCCGAGCGTGTTACGCGTCGCGCATGAAAGGCCCCAAAGCTTTCGGTCGCCGACTTCGCCTATCACTGCAACGCGTCGCGCGACGCCGACGACGGGTTCTGGACGAAGGCTGCGATGCGCGGCGCGCGCCTCGACGTCCGCAGCAGTTTCGGCGCGTCGTCGACCGGCAACGTGCCGGCGAAGCTCGTCGTCGGCATCTCGGTCAGCGGGTTCAAGAAGACGCCGAACGGCAAGGAGATCATCGTCGACTACGCCGCGTTCGACGCGAAGACTGCAAGCTCGTCACGTGGTCGTGCTCGCTGAGCGACGAGCCAAATTTCCGCCGGCCGACCTCGTTCTCGCTCTACGATCCAACAAAGACCCCGCTACGAGCTCGATGCAGCGGCAATCGCGGCGCTCAAACAACCATGCGCCGGGCGCCGAGCATCGCTTCGAATCGATCGCCAGCGCCGAACAAAGCCTGGCGATCTCCGCCGACGCAATCATCATCACCATCGGCAGCGACTGCTGCGCTGCGACCCAACCACGCTCGCGCGGACGAAGCTCGCGCTCGGCAAGATCGAGCCCGGCTTGTTCGCGTTATCGCCCGATGGCAGGCGGCTCGCGGCGCCGCGATCATCGCGCCGAACGCGCCGAGGCAGGTCAAACGGCTCGCCGTACGAGCTGCCTCGCATGGACGTCGTCGGGCGCGATCCTCGCGTCGTTCGCCTCGAGGTGTGACCGGATGCGCATCACAAATCCACGGCACTGATCCGCCAATGCGTGAAGATCACGAGCTCGCGATTTGGCGCGGCGGTTGCTCTCGATACGGCAAATGCGGCAATTCCTTTTGGCTCTGACGTCGCTCGTGCTCGGCGCCTGCAGCTCGACGGACACGTGTCATTCTCAGAGCGACTGCGCCAGCAACCTGGCGTGCGTTGGCCCGGATGAGGGGCCGGCGTGTGGCATCGCACCGCGCCAGGATTGCACCGACGATCAAAGCTGTGGCTCGGGAGAACATTGTCACGCGATCGCCGACG
>DASXEF010000359.1:0-10723 GCA_036490255.1 Kofleriaceae bacterium | reverse complement strand
TGCCCATGCCGAAGCCGATCGTCGACAGCGTGACGCCGCGCTTCGCTCGGCTCGCGATCAAATCCAAGATCTCGTCGTGCGTCTGCGCGCCGACGTTCGCGTCGCCGTCGGTGCACACGATCACACGCGAGATCGTATTCGGCGACAGCTGCGCCATCGCCTGCTCGTACGCGAGGTCGATCCCCGACGCCATGCCGGTCGAGCCTTCCGCACGAAGTGCATCGATCGCGTCGAGAATCTCGGCCTTGTCGTTCGTCGCCGGGACGCGCAGCGAGGTCTCGCCGGCGTACGTCACGAGCGCGACCGTATCGTTCGGGCCGAGGTTATCGGTGAGGATGTGCAGCGAGCGTTTGACCAGCGGCAGCTTGTCGGCCTGATCCATCGAGCCCGAGACATCGACGAGGAACACGAGGTGCGCGGGCCGGCGCTGCTCGTTCGTGACCGGCTGCGTCGCGACGCCGACGCGCAAGATCGTGCGGCCGGGCTGGAGCGGTGACTCGGCGGCGTCCATCGCGACCGAGAACGGCGTGTTACCGACGGGCGCGCCGAACGCGTAGTGGAAGTAGTTGACGAACTCCTCGACGCGGACACTTGCTTTGGGCGGCAGCGTGCCTTCGTTCAGCTTGCGCCGCGCGATCGTGTACGACGCGGTGTCGACGTCGGCGGCGAACGTCGACAGGTGGTCCTTCGCCGCGTCGACCCACGGGTTCTTGCCCCAGTCGTGATAGGCCTCGGTGTTGCCGGCCGTCGAGCTAGCCGCGCTCGGCGACGCGGCGGCTTGGCCTCGATCGCGAGATGTGTACTTCTTGCACGAGGTTGTGAGGATCGAGACGCCGAGCAGGATCGCAGCTGTCGATGTGCGCATGGGAGAGCCAACGCGCGAGCCGGCCGCGGGCGTTGCAAAACAGCGTCAGGCTTTGTCACGAGTCGCTGACAACTTCTCCGGCGACGTAATACTCGCGTCGCGATTGCCCGCCGGCACGATCGTGAGCGGCATGCTATCGGTCGACACCGTACCGAGCGTCGGCTGATGCTCGCGCCACCACGCCGCGGCGCGCTCGTCATCCCACGCGTGCTCGGCGGGAATCTCGATCGCGCGCAACGCCGCGATCATCGCGCGTGCATCGCGCGGCCGCTTGTTCGGGCTCTTCGCGAGGCACGCGAGCACGAGTTGCTCGAGCTCGATCGGCAACCAGCCGCGCATGCGTGCGCGCAGATCGGGTACCGGCTCTTGCGCGTGCGATCGGATCGCCGCTTCGTCGTCTTCGCGCGGGAAGACTTCGTTGCCGGCGAGCAACCACCACGCGACGCAACCGAGCGCGTAGAGATCGGCGCGCGCGTCGATCACTTCGCCGAACGCTTGCTCGGGCGCGATGTATCCCGGCGTGCCGACGAGCGAGCCGACCGCCGTGAGCCGCGGCGCCGACGGTCTCGATGCCGGCTCCTGTTGCGGCAACGGCAACGTGACGATCTCGAGCGGCTTGCCTTCGTTGACCGCATGGACGATGCCGAAGTCGAGCACTTTGAGCACGTCGACCTCGTCGGCGACGCGGCACACGAACAGGTTCGCCGGCTTGATGTCGCGATGGAGCAGGCCGGCTTCGTGCGCTTCGGCGAGCGACTGACACGCCTGGATCAGCAGCTTGATCACGCGCGCGGCCGGCTGCGGGCCGTGATCGCGCAGCATCTTGTCGAGGTCGATGCCGTCGAGCAGCTCCATCACGTAGAAGAACGTGCCGTCTTCGGTGGTGCCGTAGTCGTAGAGCGCGATCGTGTGTTGCGACCGCATCGTCGCGAGCGTCTGGGCTTCGCGGCGGAATCGCTCGCGCACTTTCGGCGCGTGCGCGGGATCGCGCAACGACTCCGGGCGCACGAGCTTGATCGCGGCTTGTCGCGCGAGCAGGCGATGCTCGGCGCGCCAGACCTCGCCCATGCCGCCGATGCCGAGCCGGCCGACGAGCCGATAGCTGCCGAGCTCGGTCGCGCGTGCTTCCGCGGCTCGCGCTTGCTCGCGCGCGGCGCCGACGGCCTTGCGCATGTGCACCAGGTTCCACGCGAACAACAGCGCGACGCCGAGCGCGATCGCGAGCGCGCCGACCGACGCGATCGCGCTTTGCTTCTCGAGCCGATGCGTCGGTCCGAGTAACACGCGCTCCGGCACCAGCGTCGCGAGATACCAGTCGAGCGGCGCGGCGATGCCGGCGCGTTTACCGCCGACCGGCGCGATCGACGCCAGGTATTCGCCGTCGGGCGCGTTCAGATCGAGGTAGCGCAGCTCGGTCGTCGGCGTGGTGCCGATCGCGGCGAATAGCGCCTCGAGCGCGGGATCCGCGAAGTCTTCGTGGCGCAGCAGGCGATCTTCGCGCTGCGCCGATTGCGGCAGCTGCGCCGACGGATACGCCAGGATCGTGCCGTCGCCGGCGAACACGACGGTGCGGGCACCGTCGAACGGCGCGCGCACGACGAAGCTCGACAGCTCCGTGACGTCGAAGTCGACCGTCGCGACCGCGCGAATGCTGCCGTCGGCGTTGAACACCGGCTCGGCGACGGTGAGCCCGGTCGCGTGCGACGTGAAGAACGTGCGCGGCGGCATCCACACCCGCGTCTTTGCCTTTTGCACGGCGAGCCAATGCGGCCGCGTGCGCGGATCGTAATTCGTGGTCTCGGTGCCGACGACGTGCGTGCCGCCGACGAGGCTCAAGTTCGTGCGCGTCGTCGATTTGTCGCCGACGATGCTCTGCTGCACGCGCAGCTCGCCCGATGCGGGATCGATGTACGTGCCGCGCATCATGCCGACCGGAAACGCGATGCTGATGTTCGCGATGCCGGGCCGGCCGAACTGCAGATCGCGCAGCCGCGATGCGACCGTCTCGAACGGCAGCTCGGGATCGGCGAGCGCGCGCAGGCTCGCGAGCACCGGATCGGCCTGATCGAGCGCGAACGCGACGTCGTGCTGGACGTCGGTCGCCTGGACCGCGAGCTGGCGCCGCGCCATCGAATCGCTGGCGTCGCGCGTCGCGCGGCGGCCGAGCCACAGCACCGACAATCCCGCGGCGATCACCAGGAGCGGCACGAGGATCATCACGCCGGTCGGCGACGCGAGCACGCGGCCGAGCCTTGGCGCGCCGGAGAGCGTGCTCGCGGCCATCGCTTCGCTTGTAGCACGGCGTCGTCGGTGAGTAAGCTCGTGTCATGGCGAGTCGTGGCCGCATCCTCGCGATCAAATGGGGCATGAACCCCAACTCGTCGAGCCTCGGCGTCGACGTGACGTTCTTGCTCGTCGGCGCGACCGCGCTCGCGCTTGCAACGCCGGTGATCGGCGCGATCTTGCGCTGGCGACGCGACAAACCGATCGCGAAGTAGTGCGCGCGCTGTACCGAGAGCTGCGGCGCACGTTGCCGCCGGTCTACTGGACGGTCTGGCTCGGCACGCTCGTCAATCGCGCCGGCGCGTTCGTCGGGCCGATCTTGACGTTCTATCTCACCGAGCAGATCGGCCTGTCGCTCGGCGAAGCCGGCGTGATCGTCGCGGCGTGGGGCGCCGGCAGCTTCGTGGCCTCGCTCGTCGGTGGCGTGCTCGCCGATCGGATCGGCCGGCGCACGACGATGGTCGTCTCGCTGCTCGGCGGATCGGTCGCGATGCTCGCATTGTCGGCGTCGCGCGAGCCGGTCGCGATCGCAGCCGCGGCGCTCGGCCTGGGCTTCGTCGGCGACTTGTATCGACCCGCCGTGTCGGCGTTCATCGCCGACGTCGTCGAGCCGGAGCATCGCCTGCGCGCGTACGGCGCGCTGTACTGGGCGATCAACCTCGGCTTCTCGATCGCGCCGGTCGCCGGCGGCCTGATCGCGACGCATTCGTACCGCGCGCTGTTCTGGGGCGATGCCGCGACGACAGCGATCTTCGCGGTCGTCGTGCTCGTGCGCGTGCCGGAGACACACCCCGATCCGACGCGATCGCAACCGAGCACGGTCACACTCTCGACGATCGTCCGCGATCGCACGTTCATGCGGTTCTGGATCTTCGCGGCGCTGCAGGCGTTCGTGATCTTCCAGCTGATGACGACGCTGACCGGCTGGATGGCGCAGCAAGGTCACGGCCCGAGCGCGTACGGCGCCGTGCTCGCGATCAACGGCCTGTTGATCGTCGCGCTGCAGCCGTCGATCACCGAAGCGATCGCGCGGTTCGATCGCCGCAACGTGCTCGCGTGCTCGGCGTTGCTCATGGGCGCCGGCTTCGCGCTGCACGGAGTCAGCTCGCTGATCGCCGTGCACGCGATCGCCGTCGCGGTGTGGACGCTCGGCGAGATGATCAATTCGCCGTCGGCATCGGCGTTCGTCGCCGATCGTGCGCCGCCTGCAGCGCGCGGCCGCTATCAAGGCGTGTACGCGATGAGCTGGGGCCTCGCGTCGTGCCTCGCGCCGATCGTCGGCCCGCGCGTGCTCGCGTGGAGCCCGCTCGCGATGTGGGGTGGTTGCGCGGTGGTCGGCGCGATCGCCGCGGTCGGCTATCGCAGCATGCCGGCGACGACGTCGGCGAGCCGCCCGGGCTGATCGAACGGCACGCCGTGGCCGGCATCTGTGATCAGCTCGACGCGCATGCCGAGCTCGGCGGCCTGCTCGCGCGTCACGACGCCGCGATCGGCGATCACGAGCACGCTCGGCGCCTCGATCGCGCGCACGACCTCGCGATAGTCGGGGTTCGGCGGCGTCAGCACGTCGAACGCGGCCAGGCTCGTGCGCTGTCGCGCGTCGGCGAGTAATTCGATCAGCTCGGACGCGCGCTGCGGGTGGCGCGTGCGCAGCTCGGCGACGAGATCCGCGCGCGCGAGGCCGAGCACGCGGCGATGTTGCTCGGCGACGTCGCTGTCGCGAACTTCGCGTTGCCGTTCGGCGCTCAAGAACGTCGGATCGACGAGCACGACGCCGCGCAACCGCGCGCGAGTCGCGACCACGGCGGCGACCATGCCGCCCATCGAGTGGCCGACGACGATCGGTCGCTCGAGCTCGAGCGCGTCGATGAGGCCGATCACGTCGGTCGCGTGATCGGCGTACGTGTAGCCGTGTAGCGGCGCGCTCGAGCCGCCGTGGCCGCGCGCGTCTGGCATCACCACGTCGAAGTTGCGCTCGAGCACGCGCGCGATCGGCAGCCACGTCGCGCCGCTGCAGGTCAAACCGTGGAGCAATACGACCGGCGGGTTCGCGCCGCCGGTGCGCAGGTAGTGCACGCTGATGCGATTTACTTCGCAGGTCGCGTCGAGCATCAGTTCGCCGGCGGAACTGGCGGGCGATGGCGGACGTCTTGCGCGCGCACCATGTACACGACTTCTTCGGCGAGGTTCTTGACGTGATCGCCGATCCGCTCGAGGTAGCGGCACACCGACGTCAGCGGTAGCACGCGCGTCACGGTCGCCGGATCGGTCGCGACGTGCGCGATCAGCGCCGCGAACTCGCTCGCGTTGAGATGGTCGATCTCGCGGTCGGCGACGATCACCGCAGTCGCGCGATCGGCATCGCGCGCGACGAAGCTATCGAGCGCAGCCTTGAGGTTCTTGTGCACGAGCCCCGACAGCCGATTGAGATCGGGTGCCGGCGCGAGCGGCGGCAAGTGGTTGAGCTCGAGCGCGCGCTTCGCGATGCCGGTCGCGAGATCGCCGATCCGCTCGAGGTCGGTGACGAACTTGAGCGACATCGTGATGAAGCGCAGATCGCTCGCGACCGGTTGGCGCGTCGCGAGGATCTGCAGCGCGAGCTCGTCGCACTCGTTCTCGTCGCGATCGATCGCGGCGTCGGCGTCGATCACTTTGCGGGCGAGCTCGTCGTCGCGATCGGTGAGCGATTGCATCGCGAGCGTGATCTGCGATTCGCAGCGGCCGCCCATCGCGCACAACCGTTCGCGCAGCGTGCGCAGCTCGGTCTCGAAGTCTTTGCTGGTGTGTGAGCTGATCATGATGCCATCGCCTTCGGTGCTGACGACTCCGCCTTCGGAAGGCGTAGCCAGAAGATGCTGCCGCGCGGCGTGTTGGGCTCGACGCCGACCTCGCCGCTCATACTCTCGACCAAGTGCTTGACGATCGACAAGCCCAAGCCGGTGCCGCCGGCTTCGCGCGAGCGGCTCGGATCGGCGCGGTAGAAGCGCTCGAACACGCGCGCGCGGTGCTTGTCGGCGATGCCCGGCCCGTCGTCGCGCACTTCGATGCGCACGGCGTCGTCGAGCTGTTTCGCTTCGACCCAGACGTGACCGTCGGCCTGCGTGTACTTCACGCCGTTGTCGATCAGGTTGACGAGGATCTGATCGAGCGCCTTCGGATCGGCTTTGACGCGAATCTCGTCCGCGATCTCGACGTGGATCTCGATGTTGCGCTTTTGCGCCTGGGTCTCGACCGCGGTCAGCGATTGCTCGTAGACGCTGCGCACGGACACGCACGAGGTCTCGAGCCGATACTGGCCGGCGTCGAGCCGCGACAGATCGAGCAAGTCGGCGAGGATGCGCGCGAGCCGCTCGGCGTTGCGATGCAGGCCGTCGATCAGCTTGCCCGCGATCTGCGGATCGTTCTTCGCACCGGCGAGCAGCGTCTCGGCGTTCGCGCGAATCACGGCGACCGGCGTGCGCAGCTCGTGCGAGACGTTCGCGACGAAGTCGCGCCGCACGGTCTCGAGCCGGCGCACTTTCGTGACGTCTTCGAGCAGCAGCACGCGACCGGCGCGGCCCCACGTGCGCGCGGCGCGGATCAACGTGCGCGGCCCGTTCGGCAGCTGGACCTCGGCGGACGCGTCGTTCGTGTGATCGACGAGGTCGCGCAATTCGGGCACACGCACGAACTCGAGCAACGGCTCGCCGACGAGCGAGCTCTGGACGCCGAGCATGCGGCGCGCGGCATCGTTGAGCATCTCGATCTTGCGCTCGCCATCGATCGCGATCACGCCTTGCGTGAGGCCGTCGGCGACCGATGCGAGCAGCGTGCGCTCGTGATGGAGCGCGTTGCGGCTGCGCTCGGCGTCTTCAGCGAGGGCATTGATCCACTGGCCGAGCTCGCGCAGATCGTCGCCGGACTGCGCCGGCACGCGCCGCGCCGGATCGCGCACGAGATCACGCGTCAGCGTTGCGAGCCGTCTGATCGGACGCCGCACGACGAGCGCCGTGGCGAACGCCGTCACGACTACGAGCGCCAATGCGGCGATGACGAGTGTCACGCACTCGTCTCCGTGGCTTCCTCGGGCTCACCTTTGAATCGATAGCCGACGCCGCGCAGCGTCTCGATGTACGCGCCGGCATCGCCGAGCTTCTCGCGCAGCCGCTTGACGTGCGTGTCGACGGTGCGCGTCGTGACGTCGGCGTCGATGCCCCAGACGTCGGAGAGCAGCGCGTCGCGCGTCTGGACGCGGCCGCGCCGCGACAGGAACGCGTGGAGCAAGCGAAACTCGAGCGCGGTCAAGCCGATCTCGCCGTCGTCGACCCACGCGCGGTGTGCATCGCGATCGATCTTGAGCCGGCCGAAGCGAATCAGCGACGGCTCGCCTTCGCCGCGCTGCACGCGCCGCATCAGCGCGCGAATGCGCAGGATCAGCTCGCGCACCGAGAACGGCTTGACGACGTAATCGTCGGCGCCGACCTCGAAGCCGACGACGCGATCGATCTCTTCGCCTTTCGCCGTGCACATGATCACCGGCGTCTCGCGCGTGCGATCGGTCTCGCGCAAGCGCCGGCAGATCTCGGTGCCCGCGAGATCGGGCAGCATCAGATCCAGCACGATCACATCGGGCGTCGGATCACTCGTCGCCGCTGCCAGCCCCTGACGTCCGCTGTGCGCGAGGCGGACCTGAAAGCCCTCCGAGCGCAGGTTGTACTCGAGGGTGGTGGCGAGGTCGACCTCGTCTTCGATGACCAGGACCAGTCCGCTCATGATGCAGCCTTAGCACGACCCTGGTGACGGGAACGTGACGATGAAGTGGCTGGTCCTAGAAGATGTAAAACGCCGAGAACTGCGTGCGGTAGTTGGTCGCCGTCACACCGTCGACGTAACCCTGCTGGAAGAACGCGAATTCGAGGCCCAAACGCACCGCGGGGGTCGCATCCCAGAACAAGTTGCCGTCGGCCCAATCCGACGAGTTCCACACCTTGGCCGGCGCGCCGAAGTCCGCGGCGTTGCCCGAGCTCATGTGGGAGTAGTTCGCGGTGACGAACACGTGGCCGGCGGGCAGGTAGTACTGCAAGCCGACGATGAACGACTGCCACTGGATCGGGTGCAGCGAGTACGTGCCGTCGGCGTCCTTGAAGAACAGCGCGAGGCCGTTATCGATGTTCGGCGTGTACGTCGGCGCGGTCGCCAACATGCCGGGGTTCGGCACGGCGGGCTCGCCGACGCCACCCGACAGGCCGGTGTACTGATCCGCGATGCCGGCGCCGTCGGCGTAGCTCGCGTTCAGCGTCAACGCGTTGTCGTGGTTCTCTTTGTGACCGGGAATGATCGGCACCATCGCGTCGAGCGAGATGCCGTAGCCGTTCTTCGTCACCTGGCTATCGCCCGACGGGAACGGGTTCGCCGCGAAGTGACGGCCGAGCACCGACACGCCGACGCCGGCGGAATCGAGCGCGCTGCTCGCCGAGCCGCTCGTGTGCCACGCTTTGAGCGTCGGGAAGGTGACCTTGATGCCGGCCTGGCCGTCGGGCGTGCTCGACGTGCGCTCGGCGGGACGCACCGCGGCGATCGCGATATCGACGTTGACGACGTCGGACTTGATCGTCTTGCTGATGCGGAGCTGCGGCGAGCGATTATAGATCTGGCCCGGCACGCCCTGAATTTCGACGGTGGCCGGATGGAAGTACGACTGCCAACCGAACAGCTCCCAGTACTGGCCGACCAAGAAGTCGACGATCGGCGTCTCGACTTTGAGGTTGTAGTGGCGGAAGCGCATCGCCGGGTTCTGCCAGAACTGCGCTTCGCTCGCGGTCGTCGGCTGGTTGCCCAAGAAGTCCATCTCGAGCATCGCGCTCGCCTTGACGCCGTTGTACTCGGGCGCGGCGAGCTTGAAGCCGAGGCGTGAGTTGCGTGCGCCGAGCGTCGTCTGGCCGTGATCGCCGGTGTACGTGTTCGGGCGCGCGATGCCGGCGTTGCCGGCCGAATCGTTGAAGCCCTGCGTCGAGTCGTTGATCAAGTCAGTTTCGACGAAGCCGTAGAACGTCGTGTCCCACTTCGTCTTGAACTGCGCGGGCACCGTCGCCGGCTGGCCTTGTTGCGGCAGCGGCACGCTGTACGCGGGGTTGCCAGCTGCGCCGGGCTCGGCGGTCGGCGTCGGCATCGGCGTTTGCGCGGCCGGCGGTTCGGTCGTCGTCGGCGCGGGAGCCGGCGCTGGAGCCGGCGCAGGAGCGGGCTCTGTCGTCGGTGCCGGAGTTGGCGCAGGCGCGGGCTCGGCCGGTTGCGCGAGCACCGGAGAAGCGATCAGGAGTCCGAGCAACGTAACGAGGCGAGAGCCTTTGGACATGTGGCGAAGATTTATCGCGGCGCGTGACGGCCGGGTGACGGCGACACGACGTAGCGGTCAAATCGTAGCGATCCCGTCCAGGGATCGAATCCGATTAATCAACGAGAAGCTTGCTCAGCGTCTTCACATCGATCTCGAGTTGATCGGCCGTTCGCGCTTTGTTGCCGCCGAATTGCTCGAATGCCCAGCGCGCATAACGGCGCTGGACCTCGCGCAGCGCGACGATCTCGTTGAACTCGGGAGCGCCGGGAGCCGGTACGCCGATCGATACGGGGAGATCTTCCGCGTGCACTTCGGCGGTGTCGACCAACAGCACGCAGCGCTCGACCGCGTGCGCGAGCTCGCGGACGTTGCCGGGCCATGCGTGATCGATGAGTCGCGCGAGCGCGGCCTTGCCGAACCCGCGCACGGGCGAGCTCGGATGGCGCGCACGTGCGCTCGCGAGAAAATGCTCGACGAGCAGCGGGATGTCGTCGCGCCGCGCGCGCAGCGGCGGCAGCTCGATCGACACGACGTCGAGCCGGTACAGCAGATCTTCGCGGAAGCTGCCGTCGCGAATCCGCGCGGCGATGTCGCGATGCGTGGCCGCGAGCACGCGCACGTCGACGCTGCGCTCGCCCGAGCCACCGACCTGGCGGATGTTGTTGGTATCGAGCACGTGGAGCAACTTCGCCTGCAGCGCGGCCGACATCTCGGCGATCTCGTCGAGCACCAAGGTGCCGTGATCGGCTTCGACGAACAGCCCGGGCCGATCCATCGTCGCGCCGGTGAACGCGCCCTTGACGTGACCGAACAGCTCGCTCTCGAGCAACGCTTCCGGCAGCGACGCGCAGTTGACGATCACGAACGGCCCGTTCGCACGCGCGCTCTCGCCGTGGATCGCGCGCGCGACCGCGCCTTTGCCGGTGCCGGTCTCGCCGGTGATGAGGATCGGCACGTCGGTCTTCGCGACGCGAACGATCAGCGCGAGCACCCCCTGCATGCCGGCACTCGCACCGACGAGGCCACCGCGCGAGTACCGCGACTCGGCTTCGCGGCGGAGCTCGTCGGCTTCGCGGCGAAGCGCGCGGTCGGCGAGCGCGCGCTCGACGAACACGATCAGCTCGTCGAGCTTGAACGGCTTGGTGAGGTAGTGATACGCGCCCTTGCGGATCGCCTCGACCGCCGAGTCGATCGCGCCGTATGCGGTCATCACGATCACGGGCAGCTCGAGGTCGACGGCGCGCACGGCGTCGAGCAGCGCG
>DASXEF010000349.1:0-3523 GCA_036490255.1 Kofleriaceae bacterium | reverse complement strand
CGTCGGCGCCGGATTTTCCGGCATCTGCGCGGGTATCAAGCTACGCGCGGCCGGCATTCGCGACTTCGTGATCCTCGAGAAAGCCGACCGCGTCGGCGGTACGTGGCGCGAGAACACGTATCCCGGCGCCGGCTGCGACGTGCCCTCGCACTTGTACTCGTATTCGTTCGAGCCGAACCCGGGGTGGTCACGCGCGTACGGCAAGCAGGCCGAGATCCTCGCGTACCTCGAGCACTGCGCGACCAAGTACGAGCTCGCCGAACATTTGCGATTCGGCCACGCGGTCAGCGCCGCGCGCTTCGACGAAGCGACCGGGACGTGGCGCGTGAGCACCGACCACGGCGACTTCACCGCGCGCGCTCTCTTGCTCGGCAACGGCGCGCTGCACGTGCCGTCGCTGCCCGACATCGCCGGGCTCGACTCGTTCGCCGGCCCGAAGTTTCACTCCGCGCAGTGGAAGCACGACGTCGCGCTCGCAGGCAAACGCGTCGCGGTGATCGGCACCGGCGCGAGCGCGATCCAGTTCGTGCCGCAGATCCGCAAGCAGGCCGCGCACGTCGACGTCTTCCAGCGCACGCCGCCGTGGATCGTCCCGAAGGTCGATGCGGTGATCTCGGATCGCCAGAAGTGGGCGCTCGAGCACGTGCCCGGCGCGCACTGGCTTCGCCGCGCGGGCTTGTACTGGCGCGCCGAGAGCAGCGTGCTCGGTTTTGCATACGCGCCACAGTTGCTCGCGCTCGCCGAAAAACTCGTGCTGCGCAATCTGGCGCGCGAGGTGCCCGATCCGGCGCTGCGCGCCAAGCTCACGCCAAATTACCGTTTGGGCTGTAAGCGCGTGCTCGTCTCGAACGACTACTACCGCGCGATCCAGCAGCCGAACGTCGATCTGGTGACCGATTCGATCGATGCGATCACGCCGCGCGGCGTGCGCACGCACGACGGCACCGTGCGCGAGGCCGACGTGCTCGTGCTCGGCACCGGCTTTCGCGCGACCGAGTATTTATCGAAGATTCACATCGAAGGCCGCGGCGGCATCGAGCTCAATGCCGAATGGCGCAAGTCGCTACGGAATTATCTCGGAATCACGATCTCGGGCTTTCCGAATCTGTTCTTGTTGATGGGCCCGAATACAGGTCTCGGCCACAACTCGATGATCTTCATGATCGAAGCGCAGGCGCGCTACGCGACGCGCGCCGTCGCCACGCTGCGCGACCGAAAGCTCAGCTACCTCGACGTACGTCCCGACGCTGAAGCTGCGTTCCGAGTCGAGCTCGCGCGCAAGATGAAGCACACGGTGTGGACGACCGGCTGCTCGAGTTGGTACCAGACGCCCGATGGTGAAGTGTTTTTGTGGCCGGCGGCGTCGTTCGACTACTGGTGGCGCACTCGCAAGCTCGATCTGAGCGCGTACGAACAACGCGTATAGAGGCGAGTGGCCACTGGTTTGCAAAACGAGTCCTCAACTCTTTCAGTGAGGATTCGGATGAATCGAGCTTTTGCCATTGCCCTTGTTCTCGTCCCGTCGATCGCGAGCGCGGACATCACGATGATGGACCACCCGATGGTCGGCAAGACCGACAATCAAGTGGTGATGCCACCGGCGCAACAACCAGCGCCGCAACCCGCGCAGACCACGGTCGTGCAACCGGTGGTCGAACAACCGCAACAAGACTCCGATATGCAGTACGACCCGATGAACACCGGCGTGTTCACGAGCGGCGCTGTGTTGTTCGGCGGCTCGTACCTCGCATCCGTGATCACCGCGGGCGCGAGCGATCATCCGGGCGCGGAACGGCTCTACGTGCCGGTGCTCGGCCCGTGGCTCGCGCTCGGTGATTGGGGCAACTGCAACGTCACGAATCCGGGCTGCGACAACAACACGACCGACAAGGTGTTGCTCGTCGCCGACGGCATCGTCCAAGCGGCAGGTGTCCTCACGATGATCGATGGCCTCGTGTGGCCGTCGTCGCATCACCGCGTGGCAGTTGTGGCCGACACGAAGATCCACGTCACGCCGACCGGTAACGGTATGGCGGTCTTCGGTCACTTCTAGGCTACGCTTCGCGGATGCGCTTCGCGATCGTCGCCGCCGTTCTGCTCGCGGCATGCAGCGCGAACGACGACATTCCCGCGCCGGTGCTCGCATCGGTGACACCGTCGTCGGCGAACGTCGGCACGATCGTGATGCTGTCGGGCAGCTACTTGTGCCAGCAACCCGAAGGTAGCGACGACAGCGATCCGCTCGCGTGCGCGCATACCGGCGCCGTGATGTTCGGCGTCACGCCGGCGAACGTCACGCAGTACACCGATTCGTCGATCACGGCGATGGTGCCCGATACGCCGGCGGGCGATGCACAGATCAGCGTCGCGACCGGCGGCCGCGAGACCAACCCGATCGACTTCACCGTCGAGTGAGCTCGATCTCGCCGCACTGCGGCTCGACGATGCGACCGTGCAGCGTGCGGCGATCCGGATCGCTCGTCGCGACAAACCCGACCGATTCGTAGCCGGTCGGCTGCTCGATCCAATCGAGCGGGCGCGCGGCCAGCAAGATCTCGCCGCTCACCGCGAACGTCACCGTGCCCGCGTAGTGATACGAGCCGTGCGGCACGCGCGGATTGTCGGGCGACGGGCCGAACGCGAACACGCCGTCGATCGCGCAGTTGCCGTGCACGGTCTTCGTGCAGCGATGCTCGATCGTCAAGGTCACCGCGGTGCGGCCTTGCGGGCACACGTACGTGCCGCCCCATTCGCTCGCGCGTCGCGCGGGCGGTGGTGCCGGGTGCGGCTCGGTCGTGACCGGTGGCGCCGGATCCGGTCCGTTCGTCCAGCACGCGGCGACGAACACGACCGCGAGCTTCATGCCACGGCGTCGAGCGCGTCGGCGAGCACGCTGACGAGCCGATCGATCTCGGCCTTCGTCGAGATGAACGGCGGCGCGAGCTGGATCGTGTCGCCGCCGAAGCGGACGTACATGCCGTTGCCGAGGCAGTGCATCGCGATCTCGAACGGCCGCTTCGCCGGCTCGCCCTTGATCGCTTCGATCGTGAGACCGGCGGCGAGACCGAAGTTGCGAATGTCGGTGACGTGCTTGCGGCCCTTGAGGCCGTGCACGGCGTTCTCGAAGTACGGCGCGAGCTCGCGAACGCGCGCGACCGCGTTGTCGGCGACGAGCGCGTCGAGCGCGGCGACGCCGGCCGCACACGCGACCGGATGCGCCGAGTACGTGTAGCCGTGGGCGAGCTCGACGTTGTACGCCGGTCCGCCGGCGGCCATGAACGCGTCGTAGATCTCGCGCGACGCGACGATGCCGCCGAGCGGCTGCACGCCGTTGGTGACCTGCTTCGCGAAGTTCAGGAGATCGGGCGTGACGCCGAACGCCTCGGCGCCGGTGTACGCGCCCACGCGGCCGAAGCCGGTGATCACCTCGTCGAAGATGAGCAGGATGTGGTGCTGCGTGCAGATCTCGCGCAGCCGCTGCAAGTAGCCCTTCGGCGGCGGAATCACGCCCGCCGAGCCGGCC
>DASXEF010000345.1:0-3092 GCA_036490255.1 Kofleriaceae bacterium | reverse complement strand
ATCTCGCGCATGAACGAGCCGAGCTGATCGGTCGAGATCGTCGGGTTGACCGCGACGAGGCACTGCTGGATCGAGTCGCGCAGCTCGGCGGCGCTCTGGTAGCGATCTTCTTGTTTCGGACGCAGCGCGGTCGCGACGAGGTCGTCGTACGGCGCGAGCACGCGATCGTGCTCCGACGGCAAGTCGTGCTCGCCCTTCGCGACTTTCTTCGCGAGCGCGCGATAGTCCGGCTCGGGTCCGGCTTCGTAGAGCCGCTTGCCGGTGAGCAGCTCGTAGAGCACCACGCCGGCCGCGTAGATATCGGTGCGCGCGTCGACGACGCCGCCGCGGATCAACTGCTCCGGCGCCATGTACCCGAACTTGCCGAAGCCCATCTTCGGATCGGTCGCGGTGCCGCGGATCGCGCTCTTCGCGATGCCGAAGTCGATCACTTTGGTCTCGCCCTCGAACGACACGAGCACGTTCGGCGGCGAGATATCGCAGTGAACCAAGTTGAGCGACGCACCGTCGGCGCTGGTGCGGCGATGCGCGTACGCGAGACCGTTCGCGAGCTCGCGGCCGATGAACAGCGCGAGGTCGACCGGCAAGCGCTGCCGGCGCTGGCCGAGCAAACCCAACGTGCGGCGCAGGTCGCGACCTTCGACGTACTCGAGCGCCAAGAAGTATTCGTCGCCGACGCGGCCGACCTCGAACACCTGCGCGATGTTGACGTGCTGCAGCTTGATCGCGACCTGCGCTTCGTCGACGAAGCGCGAGATGAACTGCGCGTCGGCGGCCAAGTGCGGGAGCACTTTCTTGATGACGGCGAGCTTCTCGAAGCCGGCGAGCCCGTGCTTGGCCAAGAAAATCTCGCCCATGCCGCCGCGTGACAAACGCTGCACGAGCAGGTAGCGACCGAAGACCTGCGGCAGCGGATGTTCCGCCACGCGGCCGGTCTGACCGGTCTTCTCGATAGACGACGGCTGCACGCGGGTAACATCCCGATCCTAACTCGGGTAGCCGACAGTACAACCATCGGTCGCAAACGCCGAGCGATCTGTCCATTTCCAATTATCTCGTTGTGATCCGCGTGGTTGTAAGGAGTACACCGAGTTTGGTAGGTTCGCGTCCCGAAGCTTTATGAGGAGCACGCTCGTCCTGACCTGCGCGATCGCGTGGATGGGCTGCCTCGACCAGGGCGCGCTCGACCTCGACCTGTCGCTGCCGAGCGACCCGGATCTGCGGCCCGAGAACATGTCGACGATCTCCGTCGTGGCGTCATCGCCGAGCATCGGAACCGTCACCACCACGAACTTGCTCGGCTCCGACGGCACCAGCGCGACCGCCGGCGATCTGCCGGTCGGCTCGGACGTCACGATCGACGTGCTGTTTCACGACGACTCGAGCCGGCTCGTCGGCGTCGGCGAAGCCAGCACGCCGATCGATATCGTCGGGACGACCACGACGACGCTGTCGCTGCCGGTGCGCCGACCGTTCGTCTACACCGCGTCGGGCTCGACGCTGTACTCGTACGATCCGACGCTCGACGCACGCGCGACGAGCTTTCAGGGCACGCTCGGCGGCGTGACCTCGCCGTCACTCGCGATCTCCGTCGGCGGCGACATGCTCGTCGTCGCCGGGACCAACTCGCTGCAGGTGATCGAGACCGACACGAACATGCCGAAAGGCAGCGCGATCACGGTCCCCGGCACGATCAACGATGCCGCGCCGGTGATCGGCACGCACACGCTCGCGGTCGCGCACTCGATGGGGCTGTCGATCGTCGACCTCGACACCGGCACCGTGCAGACCACGACGGGCGTCGCCGTCGATCGCGTCACGACCGGCCCCGACGGCAAAGGCGGCACGATGGCGGTCGGGCTGATCGCACGCGTCGCGCCGCCGGCGAGCTCGACCGACGTCTGCACCGGCCAGTCGATGATGGCGACGATCGATGTCGCGTCGCCGGCCGCGAGCCTGTCGCCGACGGCGATCTCGGCCGCGGTGGCAGACATCGCGCTGTCGCCCGATACCGGCACGCTGTACCTCGCGCTGCCGTGCACCGGCACGATCTCGAGTTTCAACGGCGGCAAGCTGACGACGATCTCGATGTTGTCGCGCGCCGCCGTGCTGACCGTCACCGGCCAGCACATCTGGGCCGCGGGCACCGCGGCGTCGATGGCGCAGTGCCCGGATCCCGACGATCCGACCGGCCAGACGACGATCGCCTGCTCGACCGGCGACACCGCGAGCTGCACCGACGAGACGGCCAACATCGTGTTCGTCTCGGACGGCGCGCACTTGATCGTGCAATCGATTCCGGAAGCCGATCCGACATCGCTGATCTCCGTCGACGTGCCGGAGCCGCGCGAGACGGTCATCTCGACCGACGATCCGGGCATGCAGCACGCGCAGGTCCTCAAGTCGCTCGCGATGACGCCGCTCGATCTCGTCACGCTGCCCGGCAGCGAGTACGTCAGCGTCGTGCTCCAGACGCGCTACTTCATCCAGTCGCTCGTGCAGGGCAGCCAGGTCGTGTTGCCCTGCTTGGACCTGACGACCGGCGATTGGGAGCTCTTCGACTTCGCGAGCACGACCGTCGCGCAACGCGTCCGCACGGTATGCAACCTGACGATCGGACCGACGACGAGCCAGACGCTGTTCAAGGGCTGGAAGTGCGACGACGCGCCGGATGGCCAGAACCCGACGCAGGGAACCTACATGCCGATCTCGGTCGGCGCGTTGTTCGGATCGAGATGATGAACCGCCTGCTCGCTGCGCTCGCGTGTTTGGTCGCGCTCGCCAATGTCGCGCTCGGCAATCCCGATCCGAAGCGCAAAGTCATCGTGCTCGAGTTCCGCTCCGGCAGCTCGGCACTGTCCGGCATCGCAAATCGCATCGTCGACACGCTGCAAAAGCAGACGTCGATGCAGGTACTCGGACCCGATCAGGTGCGCGCGACGTTCGGCGATCGGCTCGGCGAGGTCGTCGCGAGGTGCGCCGGCGAGGCCGAATGCGTGTCGCGCATCGGCTCGCGCGTCGGTGCGACGGAAGTGTTGCTCGTCGGCGTCAGCGAGCTCGGCGACGTGATCTTGACGATGCAGCGCATCGAG
>DASXEF010000314.1:0-5316 GCA_036490255.1 Kofleriaceae bacterium | reverse complement strand
GACCGCGTTGCTCGTGGACCGGCGCGTCGTGGCGCTGTACGCCCCGAAAGGCAGTGAAGTGGATACGCGCGTGATCGACGAGAACCTGCGCGCGCGCGGCGCTCGCGTGCTGTATCCGCGCGTCGTCGACGAGCAACGCGTGCTCGCGTTTCACGAGGTCGGGCCGGAGAAGCTCGTCGCGTCGCGATTCGGCCTCAACGAGCCGCGCGCCGATTGGCGCAATCAGGTCGGGCTCGTCGAGATCGATGCGTTCGTCGTGCCGGGGATCGCGTTCGATCGCCGCGGCGGTCGGCTCGGCTTCGGCCGCGGCCACTACGACGCGACGCTGGCCGCGGCGCCGGCGAGCGCATTGCGCGTCGGGCTCGCGTTCGAGCCGCAACTGATCGACGAGGTGATTCGCGAGCCGCACGATGTCGCGCTCCACGTGATCGTCACCGAAGCCGCGAGCTATCGCTAATGGATCCGATCGTCATTCTCGTGGGCGTCGCGCTCGGCCTCGCGGCCGGCGTGTTTCTCGGCACGCGGCTCGGTCGCGCCAAAGGCGGCGGTGGCGCGGATGCGGCGAAAGTCGCAGCCGAAGCAGAGCAGATCCGCGACGCCGCACGCGCTGAGGTCGAGCAGGTCAAGAAGGCCGCCGAAGTCGAAGGCAAAGAAGCCGCGCGCAAGCGCAAGGCGGATCTCGACGACGAGCTCAAGGCGCGTCGCGCCGAGCTGCACAAGCGCGAAGAAGCACTCGGCAACAAAGAGCGCGAGCTCGAGCGTGCGCGCAAGGATGCCGAGCGCCGCGCGAACGACATCGAGCGCAAGGAGAAATCGATCGACGGCAAGATCCGTCAGGCCGACTCGAGCGTCGAGAAAGCGGAAGCGGCACAGGCCGACGCGCGCAAGAAGCTCGAAGAGGTCGCCGGGCTCTCCGAGACCGATGCGCGCAAGCGGCTCGAGGATGAAGTTCGCAGCCAGGCGCTACAGTCGGCCGCGGTCGACATCAAGCGCATCGAAGACGACGCGAACCGCGAGGCGACCGCACGCGCGAAGACGATCGTCGCGACCGCGATCCAGCGCTTCGCGAGCGAGTTCGTCCACGAGCGCACGGTCGCCGTGATCCCGCTGCCGTCCGACGATCTCAAAGGCCGGCTGATCGGTCGCGAAGGCCGCAACGTGCGCGCGCTCGAAGCGGCGACCGGCATCGACCTCATCATCGACGACACCGCCGAGTCGATCACGATCTCGTGCTTCAACCCGGTGCGCCGCGAGATCGCGCGCATCGCGATCTCCGCGCTCGTCGCCGACGGCCGCATCCATCCGACGCGGATCGAAGAAGTCGTTCGCAAGGCCGAAAAAGAAGTTGACAAGGTCTGCAAAGAAGCCGGCGAGCAAGCGGTGTTCGATCTCGGCTTGCACCGCGTGCATCCCGAGCTCGTGAAGCATCTCGGCCGGCTGAAGTTCCGCCAGTCATACGCGCAGAACGTGCTGCTCCACTCGATCGAAGTCGGCTACTTGGCGGGCCTGATCGCGAGCGAGCTCGGCGCGAACGTCAAGCTCGCGCGGCGCGCCGGTTTGTTGCACGACATCGGCAAAGCCGTCGATCACGAGCAAGAAGGTCCGCACGGCGAAGTCGGTGCCGCGCTCGCGAAGCGCCACGGCGAATCGCCGAAAGTTTGCCAGGCGATCGCGTCGCATCACGGCGACGAAGGTGCCGGTACGCGGCCGGCGTCGTTGCTCGATCACATCGTCGCCGCCGCGAACTCGCTGTCGGCCGCGCGTCCCGGTGCGCGCCGCGAGCAGCTCGCGAGCTACATCAAGCGGCTCGAAGATCTCGAGGCGATCTGCAAGCGGTTCGGCGGCGTCGAGCGCGCGTTCGCGCTGCAGGCCGGCCGCGAGATCCGCGTGATGGTGATGAACGATCAGATCGACGACGCGCAGGCGACCGTGATGTCGAAAGAGATCGCGCGCGCGATCGAGACCGAAGCGACGTATCCCGGCCAGGTGCGGGTCGTCGTCGTGCGCGAGACGCGCGCGTCGGATTACGCGCGATAACGGTGTAGGCTCGCGCCATGCTCTCAGGCGCGCACGTCATCACGTTCAGCTCCAACGCCACCGCCGACGCCGCGTTCCTGCGCGACGTGCTCTCGCTCGGCCACGTCGATGCCGGCGAAGGCTTTCTGATCTTCGGCCTGCCGCCGTCGGAGCTGGCGATGCACGAAGCCGATGCGTCGACCGGCCACGGCAAGACCGAGCTGTACTTCATCGTCGACGACATCGAGAAGTTCATCGCGCACATGACCGAGCAAGGCGTGCCGACCGAAGCGGTCGCCGATCGCGGCTGGGGCCTGTTGTCGAGCGTCGCGCTACCGAGCGGGATCAAGCTCGGCGTGTACGAGGCACGTCATGTGCGGCCCGCGTCGGCCGGCGGTGCCGTCAAAGCCGCGAAGAAAGCCGCGAAGCAGGCGAAGAAAGCCGCGAAGGCGCTGGTCAAGAGCGCGAAGGCCGTCCACAAGGCGACGAAGCAGGCCAAGAAGGCCGGCAAAAAGAGCAAGTCGAAGTCCAAGAAGTAACTGGCCGCGCCGCTCGCGACACTATGACTGCGTGCGTGCGCTCCCACTCGTTGCAGTGATCGGCTGCAGCCATGTCGCCGCGCCGCCGATCGCGAATGTCTCGGCCGACGCGCCCGAAGGTCCGCACTTCGCACCGCTCGTCGTCGACGATTTCGCAGGCTGCACGCCACACCGCGTGATCGTGTCGCTCGACGCGCGCCCGACCTCGAGCGTGACGATCACGTGCCCACCGCCCCTGCCGCCGCCATTGCCCGGCCAGCGCGTCGTCGTGGTCACCGACAGCATGCCGCGGACGTTCGATGGCGCCGCGTTCGCGATCGCACCGGGTCGGCACACGATCGCGGTGCGCGACGAGCTCACCGGGCGCTCCGCCGAGCTCGTCGCATGGTTTCCAGACGCGCACGCCGACACGATCGTGATCCTCGACGACGATCGCGAGATCACGATCAGCATCAACCAGCGCTCGCTGCTGATCTTTATGTGACGTGCTAGCGTGCGCGAATGTTGCTTCTGGACGAGCTCGATGCGCGTGGGCTACTCGCCAACTGCACCGATCGAGCGGGGCTTGCCGAGTTACTCGCGAGCCACGCCCCGATCGCCGCGTATGCGGGTTACGACCCGACCGCGCCGAGCTTGCACGTCGGCAACCTGGTACCGAGCATCTTGCTCAAGCGGCTGCAGCTCGCCGGGCACAAGCCGATCGTCGTGGTCGGCGGCGCGACCGGCATGATCGGCGATCCGTCGGGCAAGAGCGAAGAGCGCAACCTGCTCGACGACGCGACGCTCGCGGCAAACGTCGCGGGCATTCGCGCGCAGCTGTCGCGCCAGCTCGAGTTCGATACATCGCCGACCGGCGCATCGCTGGTCAACAACCACGACTGGACCGTCGGCATCACGTACCTCGAGTTCCTGCGCGACATCGGCAAGTACCTCACGGTCAATTACATGACCGCGAAGGACTCGGTGAGCAGCCGCCTGCAAGGCGACAACGGCATCAGCTACACCGAGTTCTCGTACATGCTGTTGCAAGCGTACGACTTCGTGCACCTCGCCGAGTCGCACGGCTGCCGGCTACAGGTCGGCGGCAACGATCAGTACGGCAACATCACGGCCGGCTGCGAGCTCCAGCGCAAGCTCGGCCGGCCGCAGCTGTTCGGTTGGACCGCGCCGCTCTTGCTCGATTCGACCGGCCAGAAGATGGGCAAGACGACGACGGGCGAGCGCATCTGGCTCGACCCGGCGCGCACCACGCCGTTCGCGTTCTACCAGTACTGGCTCAACACCGCCGACGCCGACGCGCCGCGATTCTTGCGGATGTTCTCGCTCGAGTCGCTCGCGCGGATCGACGAGCTGATCGCCGCGCACGAGGCCGATCGCGCGAAGCGGATCGCGCAACGCGAGCTCGCGCGCGTGATGACGTCGTGGGTGCACGGCGCCGACGCGATCGCAGGAATCGAAGCGGCGAGCGGCGAGATCTTCGGCGGCGACCTGTCCAAGCTCGGCGATGCCGAGCTCGAGGCGATGGCCGGCACGGTCCCGAGCGTCGACGTGCCGCGAGGCGAGCTCGAGGCCGGCATCCCGCTGATCGATCTGCTCGTGCGCACGGGCCTCGAAGATTCCAAAGGCGCCGCGCGTCGCCAGATCTCGCAAGGCGGCGCGTCGGTCAACAACGTCGTCATCACCGACATCGCGAAGAAGGTCGTCGTCGCGGATCTGCTCACACCGACGCGGCTCGTCCTGCGCAAAGGCCGCAAGCACTACCGGATCGTGCGCGCCGTTTGATTTGACGTGTTGATCCCGCCGCTGCTCGCCGTTGCCATCCTCGCGCTCGCGCTGATCGCGAAGTCATGGCTGCTCGTGTGGCCCGCGGTGATCTTGTTCGCGCTGTGGATCGTCTATCTCGTCGAAGCGCCGCGCGCGCTCGGCAAACGCGCCGACGGCACGATGTCGCTGATCGCGTGGGCGTTCTGGGCTCCGGTGTTTCTCTACCAATGGATCTCGCACGAGGTCGTGCGGCGCTATTCGGGCGAGCCCGTCGCGACCGAAGTCGCGCCCGGCGTCTGGGTCGCGCGCCGGCCGCGCTCGCACGAGCTGCCGAGCGACGTCGCGATCGTCGTCGATCTCTGTGCCGAGTTTCCGGCCGCGGCGGCGGTGCGCAAGCACCCGCGTTATCTCGCGGTGCCGACGCTCGACGCGCGCTCGCCGTCGCCGGCCGAGCTCGCGCGCATCGCCGATCAAGTGCTCGCCGCCGGCGGCCCCGCGTTCATCCACTGCGCGCTCGGTCACGGTCGCTCGGCGACGGTGGCCGCCGCCGTGTTGATCAAGCGCGGCGACGCGACGCTCGACAACGTCGAAGCCAAGCTGCGCGCGCTGCGCCCGAAGATCGGGCTCAACGCGCGTCAACGCGCCGCGATCGCCGCAGCTATTGGCCGCTGACGCCGAGCTGCTTCCACAAGAACGCGTAGTCGAGCGCGGTCACGTACGCCTCCTGCGCGCTATCCGCGGCACCGGCGTGGCCGCCTTCCATGTTCTCGTAAAACAGCACGTCGTGGCCCTGCGCTTCCATCCGCGCGGCCATCTTGCGCGCGTGGCCGGGATGCACGCGGTCGTCGCGCGTCGACGTCGTGAACAGCACGCGCGGATACTTCGTCCCGGCGTGAACGTTTTGATACGGCGAGTACTTCGACAGCGCCGCCCAATCGTCGGCATTGTCGGGATCGCCGTACTCTTCCATCCACGACGCGCCGGCGAGCAGCTTGTG
>DASXEF010000181.1:0-6726 GCA_036490255.1 Kofleriaceae bacterium | reverse complement strand
ACGCCGACGCCGACGTTAACGCCGACGCCGACCCCGACCGAGATCGTCGGCGGCGGCGGCACGTGCACCTCGATGCGCGGCGCGACGACGTCGACGTGCGGCGCGACGACGTCGACGCGGCCATGCGGCGCGAATTCGGCGCGCGCGCCGATCCAACCGACGGGCGCGTCGACCTCGACGGTCGGCCGTGCGTACGCGAGCGGCTCGTACACCGCGTTGATGCCGGCGAACCGCGGCCGCGCATCGACGAACACCTGCGGCGGCGTGCCGACGTAGAAGTACGCGTTGCCGACGAGCTTGAAGTCGGGACCGTCGGGTGGCGCGAACGGATGGAAGTGCGGACCTTCGAGGTAGCAGTACTCGGTGTGGCCTTGCACGACGATCGGGTGCGGGCCTTTGTACGCGACCTTCGGTCCGTCGTAGCCGTACGCGATCGGATCGCCGACGAACACGTGATCGGGACCTTCGTCGCGATACTCGAGCTTGTTCGCCGCGTAGATGTGAACGTGCGGCCCTTCGATGTAGCACATGCCGCCGCCCTCACTTTTCGGGATCGGGTGGATGCCGGCGAACCGCACCTGGCGACCGTAATGATCCGCGACCGGCGCGTCACCGAGCGCGATGCTGCTGACGGCGATGAGAAGCACGATTGCTCGCATCGCGTCAGTGAGCACCCGACGCGCGGAGGCGTTCAAGCCACGATGTGCGCGCATCTACGGCGCGATGCGATAGATCGCCGCTTGCCGCGGCGCGAGCGCGAGCGAAATCCGGCCGTTCGCGATCGTGACCGCGGGCGCTTCGCCGAGCTCGTCGACGAGCATCGTGCCGTCCGGCAGATCGATCGCGATGTCGCGCGGCACGCCTGCGCCGCCGTCGACCGCGATCACGCGACGCGCGCGATCGGCGCCGCGCTCGAACACGTAGATCGGATCGCGCGCCAGCTCGCGATACGCGCCGGTCGCGAGCGCCGGCACGCTCGTGCGCAGATGCGCGAGCTTCGTGACGCGGGCGAAGATCACGTCGCTCGCGATCGCTTCGCCAGGATGCGGCTTCGCGCGCTGCGCCGGATCCATCGCCCACGCCGGCAGATCGCGGCGATTGTCGGGGTCGGCACCGCCGAGCATGCCGAGCTCGTCGCCGTAATACAGCTGCGGAATGCCCGGCAGCGTGAACAGCAGCGCGTAGCCGGCGAGCAAACGGCGGCGCAATTCGTCGTCGGGCACGCCGGGTCCGGCTTGGCTGGCGAACCGCGGCACGTCGTGGTTGTCGACGAACGTGACGAGCGAATTCTCGCGCGCCCAGCCGAGCGCCGCGATCGAATCGGCGACGACCTGCGCGACGCGCGCGATCGATCCGCCCTTCGCGATCGCCTCGACGAGCGCGCCGTGCAGCGGATAGTGAAACGCGGAATCGAAGCCGACGTCGAGATACGGCGCGAACACGCGCGCCGAGCTGCCGTCGAAGATCTCGGCGATCGACCACACGTTGGGCCGGACCGCGCGCACCGCCGGAAAAAAGCTCTCGCCGAAGTACGACGCCGGCACGTGCTTCGCGGTGTCCATGCGGATCGCGTCGATCGGCAGGCGCGTGACCATCCGGCGCGCGGCGTCGGAGAGATACGCGGCGACCACGGGTTGTTCCTGCGCGAAGTCGGGATGCGTCGCCAGCGGGCACGTGATCACCGGATCGGTGCACGTCTTCGGATCGTGGAACCAGCTCGGCCGCTGCGCGACGATGCGCGCGGTGTCGCCGGCGTGGTTGACGACCATGTCGAGCACGAAGCGCATGTGGCGCGCGTGCAGGTCGTCGATCAGGCCGACCAACTGGTTGGTCGGTCCGAGCTCCGGCTGCAGCGCACCGTCGGGCGGATCGGTGTAATCGATCCAGTAGCCGTGATAGCCGCACTCGCCTTTGGGTCCCGCTTGCAGGTTCGGCGGCGTGATCCACAGCGCGGTCGCGCCGAGCTGCTGGATGTAGTCGAGGTTCGCGCGCAGCCCGGCGAAGTCGCCGCCGTGAAAGCTGCGTGGCTTGGCGCGATCGAAGCAGCCGGTCGCGTTGTCGTTCGACCGATCGCCGTCGCGAAACCGATCGGTGAGCGCGAGATACAGCACCTGCGCGTGCCAATCGGGCGGCGCCGGTGACTGGCACGCGATCAGGAAGACGACGAGCCAGCGCACGCGCTAGCGCGTGACTTCAGCTTCGACCGGAAACGTGCGCGTGATCTCTTCGGTCTGAGCCGTCAGCTTGCCTTCGAGCTTGAGCGGCGTCTTATCGCCCGCAGGCACGCTCGCGGGATCGAGCGGCACTTCGACGACGACGGTCGAATCGGCAGGCACGTCGCGCGACAGCGGCAGCGCGCCGGTCGAGACCGTCGCGCCGCTCGCCTCGAACGTGTACTCGAGCTTGGTCAGCCGCATCGCCTGGCTCGCCGGGTTGGTGACTTGGACGAACACGACCTGCTGGGTATCGGAATCGTGCATGCCGAGCACGCGGAGCTCGGGAGATCCACCAGCGTGGCACGCGGTGACGACGGCAAGAGCGAAAGCGAGGCGGTACATAGTTTCCGGAGCGGTTATTGTGCTGCTTCTGTGCCAGGCGGCAACAAAACGCAAGTCTGCGAGACCGTGATCTCTTGTTTCGACCGCTGACAAAATTCGTTCACGGTCGCCGCGCCACACGAGTCGTTGCCGCTATTCTTGGTGCGTGAAGATCGAGAAAGGCCGTCGAGTCACGCTGAAAGTCGACCTGTCGGTCGCCGGCGGACAACAGCTCGAGAAAAGCACCGTCGAATACGTCCAAGGCTCGGGCACGATGCTCGCGGGGCTCGAAGCCGCGCTCGAAGGCCTCGAGCCCGGCGCGAAGCGCGAGGGCACGCTCAAGCCCAAGGACGCGTTCGGCAATCCGGCGATTCATCCGACAAAGAAGATGAAGCGTACGGAGTTTCCCAAGGACGCGAAGCTCACGGTCGGCGACAAGCTCGTCGCCGCCAGTGACGACAAGGCAAAGATGAACGTCATCCTGCAGATCGAGAAGATCTCTGGTGACGACATCGACGTTCGCCTCGTCCATCCGCTCGCCGAGAAAGAGATCAAATACAAGGTCGAGGTCGTGCAGGTCAGCGATCCGCGCCCACCGCCAATGCCGGCGAAGGCGCTGAAGCTGGAAGCCGACGACGAGTCGTGATGCATCCGCGCCGGCTGTACGCGCATCGCGGCGCGTCCGCCGAGCGCCCCGAAAATACGATGCCCGCGTTCGAGCGCGCGGTCGAGGTCGGCGGCGACTTCAACATCGCGCTCGAAATGGACGTGCACCTGACCCGCGACGATCAGCTCGTCGTCGCGCACGACGATTCGTGCTTTCGCACGACCGGGACGCAGCTCGCGTGGACCGAGCTGACCATGGCCGAGATCGAGCGACTCGATGCCGGCTGGGGCTTCGTCGCGCCCGACGGCGAGCGCCCGTTCGCCGGCAAATCGATCCGCGCGCCGCGCTTCGAAGCCGTGCTCGAAGCGTTCCCGAACCAGCACATCAACGTCGACATCAAAGGCGCCAAGTCCGTCGCGCTCATGCTCGAGCTCGTGCGTACGCATCGCGCCGAGGAGCGCGTCACGATCGCGAGCTTCCAGCTCCGTACGCTGGTCGAGATGCGCCGCAAGGGCTACGCCGGCGAGACCGCGCTGTCGATGACCGAGGTCGCCACGCTCGCCGCGTTGCCGGGCCTCGCCTGGCGCCAGCTGCCGTTTACCGGCACGGCCGCGCAGGTGCCGACCCATGGCGGCCCGCTCCGCTTCGACCGGCCCGCGTTTATCGCGAAGTGCCACAGCGTCGGGCTGCGGGTGGACTTCTGGGTGATCGACGAGCCCGCCGAGGCCAAGCGGCTCCTCGACCTCGGCGCCGACGGGATCATGACCAACGATCCGGCCAAGCTGCGTCCGGTCTTCGTCTAGCTGGTGGTTTTCCGACACCTTGGGAACCGGGCGGCGCGCCAACAGGCCGCAAGCTTCCGCTTGCCTGCGTGGTGTGAAAGGTGCAATTTCCAGCCTCACTCACCGTCCCTCGGAGTTTCATCCATGGCTCTCAAGAAAGGCGTCGACGTCAAACCGGCGCAAGGCAAGCTCGGCATCCTGCTTCCCGGTATGGGCGCAGTCGCCACCACGTTCATCGCCGGCGTCATGTCGATCCGGCGCGGGCTGGGCAAGCCGATCGGCTCGCTGACGCAGATGGGTCACATTCGCCTCGGCAAACGCACCGAGGGCAACTCGCCCGCGATCAAAGAGTACGTGTCGCTCGCAAAGCTCGACGACATTGTCTTTGGCGGTTGGGACATCTTCACCGACAACGCGTATCAAGCGGCCGTTCGCGCTGGCGTGCTCGAGAGCAAAGACCTCGAGCCGATCAAGGCCGAGCTCGAAGCGATCAAGCCGATGACCGCCGTGTTCGAGCAGACGTACGTCAAGAAGCTCAACGGCCCGAACGTCAAGAAGGGCACGTCGAAGGCGGACCTCGCCGACCAGCTGATGGCCGACATCAAGACGTTCAAAGACAAGAACGGCTGCGACCGGCTCGTCGCCGTGTGGTGCGGCTCGACCGAGGTCTATCGCCGACCGACCGAAGTGCACTCGTCGCTCGACAAGTTCGAAGCCGGCCTGAAGTCGTCGCACGACGACATCGCGCCGTCGCAGATCTACGCGTACGCGTGCCTCAAGATGGGCGTGCCCTACGCGAACGGCGCGCCGAACCTGTCGCTCGATACGCCGGCGCTGCTCGAGCTCGCGCGCAAGCAGGGCCTGCCGATCACCGGCAAGGACTTCAAGACCGGCCAGACGTTGATGAAGACGATCCTTGCGCCGGGCTTCAAGGCTCGCATGCTCGGTCTCGAGGGCTGGTACTCGACCAACATCCTCGGCAACCGCGACGGCGAAGTGCTCGACGATCCCGAGTCGTTCAAGAGCAAAGAGGTGTCGAAGCTCGGCGTGATCGACTCGATCCTGCAGCCCGACAAGTACCCGGACCTCTACGGCAACATCAGCCACGTCGTTCGCATCAACTACTACCCGCCGCGCGGCGACGCCAAAGAAGGCTGGGACAACATCGACATCCGCGGGTGGCTCAACTACCCGATGCAGATCAAGGTGAACTTCCTCTGCCGCGATTCGATCCTGGCGGCGCCGATCGTCCTCGACCTCGCGCTGTTCATGGACTTCGCGCAGCGCGCGAGCATGAGCGGGATCCAGGAGTGGCTGTCGTTCTACTGGAAGTCGCCGATGACGCCGGATGGCCTGTACCCGGAGCACGACCTGTTCATCCAGCTCATGAAGCTGAAGAACACGCTGCGCTACACGAAGGGCGACGAGCTGATCACGCACCTCGGCGCCGAGTACTACGACTGAGTCACGGAGCGGCTAAACGAAGCGCGCGTGGACGATCTTCGCCGCCTTGTCGAGCGGCGCGGGCATGAGCGGATATTCGCGCACGAACCGCACGCGCGGATCGAGCTGCTCGATGTCGCGGGCCTCTTCGAGGCCCCACCGCATCTCGGAGCTGGTCCGCATCTTCGTCAGCGCGGATTTGTCGCCGAGCTGCGCGAGGATCGACGGCGCGATCGTGTGAAACGCGATCTCCTCGCCGGGAAAGCCTTCGGCGAGCGTCGCGAAGATCTGGCGGTGCTCGGCCTCGCTGAAGTACGGCAGCAGGCCCTCGGCGACGAACAGGATCGCCGGCGACGACCGCTGGCGAGCTTCGTCGAGCCACGTGGTTTCGAGGATCGAGCCGGCGAAGAGCGCGTGACGCGGCTCGGCCGGCTCGCCGAGCTTCGCGCGAAACGCGATCACTTCGGGCAAGTCGACTTCGAGCCAACGGATCGCACCGTTGTCGAGCCGGTGAAACCGCGTGTCGAGGCCGGCGCCCATGTTGACGACCAAGCCAGCCGGATGCTCCGCAGCGAACGCGCCGACGAGCTGATCGAGGATCTGCGTGCGCGCCATGATGCTCGCGTGCGCCAACCCGGTGTTCGGGAACTTGTGCCAGTCGTAGTCGATCGCATCGCGAAACCGTCGCGACAACGCGTCGTCGCGGTACGCGAGCGGGATCATCAGCGTCTCGGCGACGCCGCGCAGGTCGCCGACATCGAGCTTCGTCGTGGTCATGCTTGCAACGTGGCCGGCGCGTGTTGCGCGATGGTGCGCGGATTTGTGACGAAACCTTACTCGAGCGTGCCGCTCTCGGCGAGCTTGCCGATCTCGCGGAACTCCATCCGAACCGCGCGCTCGAGGTGCTCGTGCGTGAGCGACGTGCCCTCCTCGGCTGCGAGAAATGCGGCGCGCAGCGCGGCGTTTCTGATGTAACCGCCCGAGAGCCGGAAGCGTTGCGCGAGCGCGGCGAAGTCGAGCGTGCCGGTGATCGGAATCTGCGCCGGGATCATCGACTTCCACAGCTGCTCGCGCATCTCTTCGTCGGGGAACGGGAACGTCATGCGATACGTGAGCCGGCGTTTGAACGCGGGATCGATCGCGTTGCCGAAGTTCGTCGTGAGAATTGCGATGCCTTCGAAGCTGTCGAGGCGTTGCAGGAGGTAGTTGACCTCCATGTTCGAGTAGCGATCGACCGAGGTCTTGACCTCCGTGCGCTTCGCGAACAGCGAGTCGGCCTCGTCGAACAGCAGCATGACCTGGCCGTCCTCGGCGGCGTCGAACAGCGCGCCGAGGTTCTTCTCGGTCTCGCCGATCC
>DASXEF010000180.1:0-3368 GCA_036490255.1 Kofleriaceae bacterium | reverse complement strand
CCTGGCCGGCAAGCTCGACGACGCGCGCAAGGAGCTCACGCTCGCCGTCGACGGCGATCCGGATCCGCAATATCTCGACGCGGAAGGTCGCGCCGCCGAGGCGAGCGCGGCGACCGACTCGAAGTATCAAGATCTCGCGCTGAACTCGTATCGGAAAGCGCTCGAGGTCGCGCCGACGATGTTCAACCCGAACGCGGGGCTCGGCCGGATCTACGTCGCTCGCCAGCAGTGGGCGATGGCGGCGCCGCCGCTGGAAGCCGCGATCAGTGCCGATCCCACGAACGGCGAAGTGATGTTCAACCTCGGGTTGGTCGCCGAGAACGCCGGGCAAGATGCGGTCGCGCTGAAATGGTTCAAGGCGGTGCCGAAGAAGAACGCGCGCACGTGGCTCGAGATCGCTCAGCTCTACGCAAAAGTGAACAATCCATCGGCGATGTCGGCATACGCCGATGCGACGCGCCTCGGTGTCGAAGAGGAAAAGGCCGGCGCGACACTCGACTGGCTGACCGACGCGTTTTACCAGCTCGCGAGCCTCCACGACCTCGCGCACGACAACGTCGCGGCGGAACGCGCCGCGTATCAGACGTACGTCGATCGCAGCACGAAGCCCAGTGCGCAGCTCAACGAGGCCAAGCGCAAGCTCGCCGGCGAGCTGCGCTGAAGCAACCTAGACGCAACGTCGTACGCCGCGATCCGCGCTAGGCTCGCCGCGTGGTCGATCGATTGATTGGGCGACTGAAGGCGCGGCTCGAACGTGCGGCGATGTTCGCCAAGGTCTTGCGACAGACCAAGGCAGTGCAGCTCGTGCCGCCGTCGCGGCTCGCGCCGCTGGTCCGGGCAGCATCGCAGACCAAGCTCGGCCCGCACGTCGCGGTCATGTATCACGCGGCCGCGCATCCCGAAAAGGAAGCGCTCGTCGAGTACCGCGTCGACGGCAGCGTGCGCCGCATGACGTGGGGCGAGCTCGATGCGACGATCAATCGCGTCGCTCACGCGCTGTCGCAACGCGGCGTGCGCGGCGGCGGTCGCGTCGCGCTGATGCTGCCGAACGGCGCGGAGTTCTTGATCGCGCAACAAGCGCTCGCGCGGCTCGGCGCGACCGCGGTGCAGATCGGTTATCGCCTCAAGCCCGGAGAGATCGCATACATCCTCGAGAACGCGCGGCCGGTCGCGACGATCGTGCACGGCGACTTCATCACCCAGATCCGCGAGGCCCGCGCGCAGGCGAAGCAGAGCGATCCCATGATCGTCGTCGACGGTAAGAGCGGCGACGGCGACGATTGGGGGCGCGCGCTGGCTGCCGGCTCGCCGGAGATGCCGCCGCGCGTGACGAGCGGCGACGGCGGCGGCGTGATCGTCTACACGTCGGGCACGACGGGGAAACCGAAGGGCGCGCAACGCGCCTGGAAGAAGACCGGATTCGAATCGGTCGCCGATATGATCTACCAGGTCGGCATGACCGCCGACGACCGGCACCTCGTCACGTGCCCGCTCTATCACAGCGCGGCGCCGGCGTTCGTCGCGATCATGTCGGCGCTCGGCGCCACCGTCGTGCTGCAAAATCACTTCGATCCCGAAGCGTGTTTGCAGATCATCGAGCGCGAGCGGATCACGTGCACGTTGATGGTGCCGACGATGTTCATCCGGCTGTGCTCGCTGCCGGCGGCCGTGCTCGCGAAGTACAACACCGGCTCGCTGCGCTGGGTGATGTCGGGCGCGGCGCCGCTCACGACCGAGGCCGCGCGGCGATTCATGGCGCAATTCGGGCCGATCTTGTGGAACTTCTACGGCTCGACCGAGACCGGCTTGGTCACGCTCGCAGGACCGGGCGATCACGTCACGCGCCCCGGCACGATCGGCAAGAAAATGCGCGGCAACCAGATCCGTTTGCTCGACGATCACGGCCAGCAAGTGGCGGTCGGTCAGGTCGGCGAGCTCTACGCGCGCAACTCGACGCTGATCTCCGGCTATCACGGCAACGAGCAGGCGACCAACGAAGCGCAACGCGATGGCTTCTTCTCCGTCGGAGATGTCGCGCGCGTCGACGCCGATGGCTACTACTACTTGGAGTCGCGCAAGCACGACATGGTGATCTCCGGCGGCGTGAACATCTATCCGCGAGAGATCGAAGATCACCTCAGCACGCATCCGGCGATCCTCGAAGCCGCCGTGATCGGCGTGCCCGATCCCGAGTGGGGCGAGACCTTGCGCGCCTTTGTCGTGCTGCGACCCGGCGAGCAAGTCAGCGAAGTCGACGTGATCGACTACTGCCGGCGCGAGCTCGCCGATTTCAAGCGGCCGCGCAAAGTGACGTTTCTACCCGAGCTACCGCGCAATCCGACCGGCAAGATCTTGAAGCGCGAGCTGCGCGAGATCACGTGATCTATCCGATCGTCGTCGGAACGGCCGGCCACATCGATCACGGCAAGACGGCGCTCGTACGAGCACTGACCGGCATCGATACCGACCGGCTGCCGGTCGAGAAAGCGCGCGGGATCACGACCGAGCTCGGCTTCGCTCGGCTGGATCTCGGCGAGCGCCGGATCGCGGTCGTCGACGTGCCCGGTCACGAGCGCTTCGTGAAGTCGATGGTCGCCGGCGCGACCGGCTTGGATCTCGTCATCCTCGTGATCGCCGCCGACGAGGGCGTGATGCCGCAGACCCGCGAGCACCTCGATATCTGCGACTTGCTCGGCGTGCGCCGCGGCGTGATCGCGCTGACGAAATCCGATCTCGTCGACGACGAGTGGCTGCAGATGGTCACGAACGACGTGCGCTCGGCGGTCGACAAGACGTTCTTGGCCGAGGCGCCGATCGTGCCCGTGTCGGCGAAGACCGGCGCGGGCCTCGATGATCTGCGCGCCGAGCTCACGAAGCAGCTCGCGACGCTACAGCCGCGCACGCAGGCCGGCGTGTTTCGCTTGCCCATCGATCGCGTGTTCACCGTCAAAGGCTTCGGCACGATCGTCACGGGCACCGTGCTCGGCGGCGAGGTCGCGGCCGGCGACGAGCTCGAGCTGATCCCGACCGGCTTGCACGCGCGCGTGCGCGGGCTCGAAGTGCACGGCACCGCGGTCGAGAAAGCGCGCGCCGGCCATCGCGTCGCGCTCAACCTCGGCGGCGTCGGCGTCGAAGATCTCGCGCGCGGCGATCTCGTCATGCATCCGGGCAAGGTCGCCGGCTCGCACATCTTGGACGTCGAGCTGCGCTACCTCGCGTCGGCGCAAGCGCCGCTCGCGCCGCGCAGCAAAGTGCTCGTCCATCACGGCACCGCGCAGCTCGAAGCGACGCTGCTGTTGCTCGACAAGCAACCGCTCGAGCCCGGCGCGACGGCGCTCGCCCAGCTCCGCCTCGATCGCGATACGCCG
>DASXEF010000159.1:0-9305 GCA_036490255.1 Kofleriaceae bacterium | reverse complement strand
GAGGCCAAGGCGGCCGACGGCAAGCCGGCGGCGGCGTCGTCGGCGTCGCACGCTCAGTAGTCGCAACGTCACCTCGAGCGTCGCCGTTGCCTTCGGCAACGCGCCACGCGCGGCACCCGGCGATCTCAGCGTCGCCACGTGTTGCGGCACGGGCACGGATCGTGCTCGTGTGCGCCGCGCCATGCGTGCTGCGCTGATCGTCGGAGTCTTGATGGCGATCGCGCCGATCGCCACGGCGCAGCCGACCGCGCCCGATGGCGCCGGCTCTGATGCCGGTTCGGCGGCCGCGCCGACCGCCGCGACCGAGGCCGCGCCACCGCCGCCGGCCGCGGTCGTGCCGGTCGTGGTCGTCGAGCCCGTGCCCGCGCAGCAGCCCGCCGCGGCCGGGTCCGCCACCGGCTCGGGCACGCAGTTCGCGACCAAGCCGCCCGACCAGCGCGTGCAGACGACCGACCTGGTGTCGCTCGGCTCGGACACCGGCTTCCGCTTCGGCTCGTACGGCCGCGTGACCGCGGGCGACGACCTGCGCGGCGGCGCGCCCGAGAAGATCCTGGTCGGCGAGGTCGGGCCGCGCACCGTCGAGGACAACTACCTCGAGCTCGACATGTCGTACGGCTTCGTCACGCAGCGCGGCGTCAAGCTGCGCCCGGTCGTGACGCTCGCGCTCGAGGGCACGCTGTTCCACGACACCGGCGTGTTCGACGCGCAGCCCGCGATCCGCAACCTGTTCCTCGACGCGCAGGTCAACGAGCACGTCACGCTGTGGGTCGGCTCGCGCATGTACCGCGGCGACGACATCTACCTGTTCGACTACTGGCCGCTCGACAACCAGAACACCGTCGGCGCGGGCGCCTTCTATCACACGCACAGCAAGCCGTCGGACTCGATCGATCTCGCGATCCACGCCGGCGTGAACCGGCTGAACAACCCGCTGTGCGCGACCGCGCCGACGATCGGCAACTGCTTCGAGTTCCAGCAGGTCGCGGTGGCGAACCCCGAGCAGGGCGAGGCGATCGTCGAGCAGGTCAACCGCCAGCACCTGGTCGCGAGCGCGACCGCGTCGTACCTGACCGACACCAACCCGGCGCACCTCGATCTCAAGCTCAAGGTCCACGGCGAGCTCCACGGCCTGCCGTCGGCGACGTTCCTGCGCGACGACGGCTCGCTGCAGCCGCTGCCGTCGGACACCGGCTACCTGATCGGCGCCGAGGTCGGCATGTTCGGGCTCGCGCCGGCGAGCGCGGGCTATCGCCGCCACCTCAACCTGTTCGCGCGCTACGCGAAGGGCATCGCGGCGTTCGATCCGCTCGCGGCGCCGTCGTCGTTCGGCCCGGACTTGAAGACGACGCGCGCGAGCGAGCTGTCGTTCGGCGCGTCCGGCAACTGGGACAGCGAGCGCGGCAACCTGATGATCGCGGCGCTGTCGCGGCGCTTCATCGACGCGACCGGCCAGGGCAACTTCAACGACGGCTGGGAGTATGCGATCGACGCGCGCCCGCTCGCGCGGTTCGCGCCCGACTGGTTCGCCGGCGCGGACATCTCGTACGAGGCGCGGTTCCCGCGCGGCATCAACCCGTTCACCGAGCGCGCCGAGGATCCGGCGGTGTTCCAGGTCGCGCCGATGGTCGTGTTCTCGCCGATGGGCCCGTCGGGCTACGACCGCCCGCAGATCCGCTTCGTCTACAGCGCTGCGAACCTGAACCAAGGCGCGCTCGACGACTACGTGCCTGGCGACGTTCGCCACGTGCGACCGTGGGAGTACTACCTCGGCGTGCAAGCCGAGTGGTGGTTCAACTCTTCGAGCTACAGCCGGTAGTACGCAAACACCGCTCTTCGATCGCGGCTACGCCGCCGACACGATGTGAACGGGATGCGCTTTCTGGCGCGACAAGCCGTCGTACCACTCCTGAAACTCGGGCGAGAGCCAGTGCCGCCGCAACGCCCAGTACGCTCTGAACCCGGACGATGCGGCGAAATCGATCGCCGTCTTCTCGACGTTGTACCAATGCTCGTCGTCGAGCTGGCCGTGTCGCCATTGCAGCCGCGCGCCTTCGAAGAACCGCAGGTTCGAGCCCGCGAACGCGTAGAACCGCATGCGCTCGTCATCGGTCAATCGCTCGACATCCTCGAGCCCGAGCCGCCAGATCCGCGCGAAGTCGGCGCCCTCGACGACCGGCGCCGTGATCTGCTGCCAGTTCTGCGCGTGCGCTTGCGACGCCGCGGCTCTGACCGCGCGCGGGTTCTGCCGCAGCTGAAAGCCGATGAAGATCAGCGAGGCGAGCACCGCGATGCCGCTGACGAAGCTGCCGATGGCTGCGAGATCTGCGAGCGACATGGGACGTCGGCGATGATAGGGCGACGGGCTCGACGCTCACTCGCGATCGAGCCGAAATGTGGCGTGCATCTGCTCGCGCGTCTGACCGACGCCGTGCAACGCGGGCCACGTGCGATAGCCGTCGTTGGCGAATCGAGGGAGCAGGTGAAAGTGAAAATGAAACACCGACTGCTCCGCGTCGATCCCACTCGCGTTCAGGATGTTCACGCCCGTCGAACCGATTCGCTCGCGCCAGCGCAGCGCGTGTTGCTTGCACGACGCGATCAGACTCGCGAGCGTGTCGTCTGGAATCGAATAGATGTCGGCGTAGTGCAGCTTCGGCACGACCGCGGTGTGCCCGGGCACCGACGGAGCCTTGACCAGAAAGCTGATCGTCGACGCGTCCTCGTAGATGATCAACCCGGGCGCGGTTCTCGCGACGATCTTGCAGAAGCTGCAGTCGCTCACTGACACGTGTTGCAGCCGGGCGGCTGCGACGAGCAACCGGTGCCGTCGAGCGAGCACAGCACGCCCTGGCACGTGATGTCGCCCTGGCAGGGCCCGTTCGTCGCCGTCGAACCCGAGCCGCACGTCACGTCGCACGCGCACGATTGACTGCAATCGATCGTGCCGCCGCACGCGTCGTGGCCGGTGCACGTGATGTCGCACTCACCGGTGCCGCAATCGACCTCCTGGCACGCGCCGTGGCCGCTGCACGACACCGTGCAGGCTTTCGCCTTCGTGCAATCGATGTCGTTGCACGAGTCGAGCGCACCGCACGCGATCGTGCACGAGTAGCCGTCGGGGCATTGCAGCGGGCCGTTGTCGTTGCACGTGTCGTTCGTGCAATCGATCTCGCAGGTCTTGCCGGCGACGCTGCACGTCGTGCATTGCGCCGGGCACATGTCGCCGGTCGAGCCGTCGGGTGGCGGGTTCACGCCGCCTGCGTCGGAGCCGCCCATCGATTGCGGTGCGTCGATCTGCGTGCCCGAGCCGCCGCTGACGACGCAGAATCCGTCGACGCACACGCGCCCGGTGTCGCATTGATCGCTCGACGTGCACGAGAACGCGCCGCTGCGCTTGTCGATCGAACAGCTCAGCGTGAACGTGAAGCAGACGGCGATAGCGACGACGAGCTTCATGACGAGCCTTTCGTTATGGACAGGTGTCGCAGATCGGATCGATCGTCGAAGAACAGCTGTTGGGTTGCGCGCCGACGCATGCGCCCATCTGGCCGCACGTCGTGTCGGCGCCCTGGCACGCCTGCGCGCCGCTGCAATTGATGTCGCACGCACACGAGTCATTGCAGTCGAGCGTGCCGCTGCACGACTTCGGGCCGATGCACATCAGGTCGCACGCGCCGTCGCCGCACTCGATGTTCTCGCACGACTGCTGGCCGCTGCACGTGATCTCGCACGACTTCGCCGTCGTGCAGTCGATGCCCTTGCGGCACGACTGACTCATGCCGCACGCGATCGTGCAGTCGTAGCCGGTCGGGCACTGCACGACGGCGGAATCGCAGTTCGTCGTCGTGCAATCGATGTTGCACGTCTGCTGCGCGACGCTGCAGGTCGCACATTGCGGCGGGCACTGTTCGGGCGCGTCGTGCGTCACCGTCGCGTCGCCGTGCGGCACCTGCGCATCGGGCGAGCCGCCGGATCCTACTTCCACGCAAAATCCGTCGACGCACTCGCGGCCGGTGTCGCACTCCGACGTCGTCGTGCACGAGAACGCGCTCGACCGCTTGTCGATCGAGCACGCCGCGAGCGCGAGGCATGCAGTCGCGAGCGCGACGGCGCGGATCACGGCAGCACTCCGCCCAGCGCGATGCCGGCGCCGTGATCGAACAGCGTCGGTGCGATCATCGCGCTCGCCGTCGCGTGGTTGCGGTGATCGCGCCAGAAGAAGTAGCCGCTGACGCCTGCGACGATGATCCCGCCGACGAAGAACACGTTGCCGAGCGCGGCGTAGGTCTGGCCCTTGCTCTCGAGGTTTTGCAGATTCTGGAAGTCGGTGATCGTCTTCGTCGGCGCGCTGTTGATGTCGCCTTGCGTCGAGCTCGCTTCCCCCCACATGACCAATGACAGCACGACCAGGCCGCCGCCGACTGCGAAACCGATCACGGGCCCGCGCGAGCTCGTGGTCCCCTCGGCGGTGGGTGGCGAAGTTCCTGTTTCGTTAGGGATCGGCGCGGTCGACGGCGGCGGCTCCGTCGTGCCGGGCTCGCCGAACGCGGGCGTGACCACCCCCGTCGACGGCGGTGGGGATGTGGTCGTCGGCGGTGGCGGCGTGACCACCGGCGGTGGCTCGGGCGGTTTGGCGCCGAACGTCGGGCCGATATCGGATTCGAGCTTGGTCTCGAGCGACTGACCGGCGGTCACGGTCGACGTCGCGTTCTTGATCCCGGTCGATTTCGGAATGCGATCGACGAGCACGCGCGTGTCGCCGCTCGGCATCGCGGTCACCGTGATCGCGACGACCTCGTCGACGCCCATCGTGCCGAGCACTTCGTCCCGGCATTGCGCTTCGCCGCCGCTGCAACCGACCGCGACGGCAGCGTCGGTGAACGTCACCTCGCCGGTCTCGATCGTCGCACCGGGCAGCGAGCGCGCGAGCTTCTGGACCTCGGCGTCGACCTTGGCTTTGGTCGCCGCGTCGGCGTTGCCGTCGGCTTTGAGCACGAGCACCTTGTGCGGCTCGGCGCTCGCGAGCGAGGCATACAGCGTGGCTGCAAGCGCAGCAAAGTTCGCGCATCGCATTAGAACAGCCGCTCCAGTCGGTTGCGGATGTTGTCCGCGTCACCGGCGTTGGGCGCGAGCTGCAGGTATCGATGATACGCCGCTCGCGCCTTGTCCTTGTCGTTGAGCTTTTCGTACACGAGCCCCAACCCGCGCCACGTCGGCGCGTAGTTCGGATCGGCTTCGACCGACGTCTTCAGCTGCGTCAATGCGGTCGACGTGTCGCCGCGCAGGTACGCCTGCAAGCCTTGCTTGTACGTCGATTGGGCATCGCCTCGCGGCCGCGCCTGCGTCTTGTACGGATCCTGCGGCTTCGGTTCGGTGTGCGCGACGCGCGGCGGCTCGGCGTGATGGTCTTTCGGCTTGGGCTCGTCGTGCTTGACGATCGGCGGCGGCGGCGGCGGCGGCGGTGGTGCAACAGCGACGACCGCAGCGTCGGGGGCGGGCGGTGGCGCGACGGCAACCGCCGCATCGACCGCGACGACGACTGCAACCGTGGCATCGGGGATCACCGCGGCGGCGACCACGTCGGATCCAGCTGCCGAGCCCGCGGAGCCGGCGGCGGCTTCCGGCGTGCCGGTCGCGACGACGACGATGTCGGATCCGGTCGCGATGTTGTCGGAGCCGGCGCTGCCTTCTTGCACGGCAGCCGTCGGCTGCGTCGCCGGCTTCTTCGTCGAGGCCGACGAGCCGCCGAAGCCGACCGCGATCACCGTGACGATCGCCGCGAGCGCGACGCCGCCGCCGATCACGTAGAGCAGCGTCTTGCGGCTCGACGTTTCGGGCGCGTCTTCGTACTCGGGCTCCGCGATCGCCTCGTGCGAGTCGGTGCCCCAACCCCAACCGCCGAGCTCGTCGACCGAGTCGCGATGTTTCGGCAGCGCGACGACGCCGGCGGCTTTCGCGGGCGCGGGCGTCGCGTCGCGTTTCGTCGCGGGCGCGGGCGTCGCGTCGCGTCGCGGCGCCGGTGCGGGCGTCGCGTCTCGTTTCTGTGCCGGCGCCGGCGCGGCGATCTGCGTGACGCGATGTGGATCGTCGACGGCGATCGGCGGTGCCGACGACGACGACGGTTTCGGCCGCAGCGGCTCGGGATCGACCGGATGCTTCGGCGTCGCGAGCAAGATCGGATCGGACTGCGCGGCGCTCGGCACGAGGATCGCCGGCTCGACGGGTTTCGGCGGCTCGGCAAGCGGCGCGAAGCCGAGCACGGTCGACGACGACATCGCCTTCGGCAGCTCGGGCGCAGCCGGCTCGCGCTCGAACGGGATGGTCCTCGCATCCTCGAGCACGCTCGGCAACACGGGTGGTCTCGGCTCGATCGGCTTGGCGACGAGCACGTCGATCGGCGCGTCGGTCTTGGTGTCGATCACCGGCGGCGGCTCGGTCGGCGAGCGCTTCGCCGGCAAGATCGGCGGTAGCGGCGCGCCGAGCGACGGCAGCGTGTCGTTGAGCTTCGGCGGCTTCGTCGTGCTGATCGGCCGCGGCGCGTCGACGGGCGCCGGTGCCGGCGCGGGTGCGACGCCGTGAGGCGGCGTGATCAGCGTGACCTTCGGCAGGTTCGCCGGCTTGCCGTGCTCGGCCATGTATTCGGCGATGCGCTCGTCGTTGTCGGCGTAGCTGGCTTCCTCGAGCACGGCCTCGATCTCGGCCGCCATGACCTTGGCGCTCTGATAGCGATCCGACGGTGTGCGCGCGAGCGCCTTCATGCAGATCGCCCCGAGCTCGGCGGGGATGTTCGCGTTGAGCTCCGACGGCGAGGCGATCGTCTTCGTCTTGACCTCGCCGGCATCCGCGAATAACGGCTCGTGGGTCAAGGCTTCCCACATGACGGCGCCGAGCGAGAACACGTCGCTCCTGCGATCACCGGTGTCGTCGGTGATCTGCTCGGGCGAGCTGTACGTGACGGCCGTCGGCTCGGCGAGCCCGAGCTTGGCCGCACCGCTGGCTTCGATCGAGATGCCGGATGGGGTGATCGGGCCGATCGGCTTGCCCGAGCCCGCCTTCTGCTGAGCTGCGTGCAGCTGCTCGGCTATTTTCCCGATCACGCGTGCGGTGCTCAGCTCGTCGAGCCGCTTGGAAGTGCGGCCCGCATCGATCACCGAGCGCAGGGTCTCGCTGGATGCCACGGGCGCATCGTAACGTAGGCCGAGGCTGCGTGCCTCTGTGTGAACGTTGCACAAAGTCCGGGGCGTTAGAGCGCCGTTGCGAAACACAACGTTCTCGTCGGTGGGCCTCCATTAAATGGTTGATCCAACGGCACCGCTCGGGGCACGAATCGTGCTCTCGCGAGGAGGCCTCGATGCGGATCCAAACGTGTGCCGTGTTAGTTGCTCTGGCCGCGTGCGGCGGTGCGACCGACGTCGATCAACCGACCAACATGCCGCACCAGGCGAACGCCAACATCGATTGGCGGGATCAGTTCATCTACCAGATCGTCGTCGACCGCTTCGACGACGGCGACGTCAACAACGACCAGAACGTCGAGCCCGACATCCCGGGCCGCTTTCACGGTGGCGACTGGCAGGGCGTGATCGACCACCTCGATTACCTGCAGAACCTGGGCGTCACCGCGCTGTGGATCTCGCCGGTCGTCAAGAACGTCGAGGACAACGCCGGCTTCGACGGCTACCACGGCTACTGGACGCAGGACTTCTTGCGGCCGAACGAGCATTTCGGCGACCTCGGCAAGCTCCGCGAGCTGATCGACGACGCGCACGCGCGCGGCATGCTCGTGATCCTCGACGTGGTCACGAACCACATGGGCCAGCTGTTCTATTACGACATCAACGGCAACGGCCAACCCGACGACACGATCAGCGGCGGCGGCTACTCGCACACGTGCTTGCAGATCTGCACGCCGAACCCGCAGCTGTGCACGCCCGACGAGCTGACCTACTGCAAAGAAGGCGGCACGCAGCTCGAGCAGATCCTCGAGTGGGATCCCGATTACGACGATCGCGGCGTGCAGGGCTGGACGTCGGACGGCTTCTACGGCCCGTCGCCGATCATCTTCCCGAACGATCCGGCCGACAACGTCACGCCGCCGTCGCGGCCGCCCGATTGGTTCGGCTGGCCCGACGACAAATCGTGGTTCGACGACCCGACGTGGTTCCACCGCAAGGGCCGCGTCTACGTGTGGTGGCATCAGCAGGACTACACCGAGGACTTCGTCCGCGAGCAGGAGACCACCGGCGACTTCCCGGGCGGGCTCAAAGATCTCAACACCGAGAACCCCGACGTCAAAGAGGCGCTGATCAAGTCGTTCCAGTACTGGATCGACGCGGCCGACTTCGACGGCTTCCGGATCGACACGGTCAAGCACATCGATCGGCCCGAGGTCGACGAGAACATCCGCGGGTTCTGGGGCGACTTCGACGACGCGATGCGCGCCGAAGCGAAGAAAGTCGGCAAGCAGAACTTCTTCATCTTCGGCGAAGGCTTCGACGGCAACGACGCGCTGCTCGGCGCGTACACGTTCGGCGGCAACGACGCCGCCGGTCACTTCAACCGCTTCGACTCGATGTTCTACTTCTCGCAGTACTACGAAGGCATCAACACGGTCTTCGGCGACACCACCGGCGTCGCGCCGCCGACGAAGAACCTCGAGTGCCTCTACAACTCGCGCATCGGTCGCAACCCGACGGACGCGTGGTGCCAGACCAACGGGTTCTGGACCGGGCCCGATTTCAGCAACACGCCGGCCGCGGCATCGGCCGATGGCGGCGTCGGGCTCGCGCCGCAACAGCTGCTCGTCAACTTCCTCGACAACCACGACGTCGCGCGGTTCATGTTCGACAAGACCGACCCGCAGGACCTCTACGGCGCGATGATGTACATCTACACGTGGGACGGCGTGCCGTGCATGTACTACGGCACCGAGCAGGGCTTCCACGGCGGCGTCGATCCGGCGAATCGCGAGGACATGTTCTCCGGCAATCCCGACTGGGGATATCCGGCGTGGGACCAGACGAACCCGACGTTCAAGATGGCGCAGGCGCTGATCCAGATGCGCAAAGATCACATCGCGCTTCGCCAAGGCACGGTCGCGCCGCTGTGGTCGACGACCGTCGCAGGTCCGTCGCGCGACGCCGGCATCTTCGCGTTCGAGCGCGCGACGCCCGCGGAGACCGTCGAGGTCGTGCTCAACTCGAGCGATCAGTCGAGCGAGTCGTGCGCCGATGCCGCCGACGGCGGCGCTTGCATGAAGTCGAGCTTCTCGCCGGGCACCGTGCTCAAAGACGTGATGCCGAGCA
>DASXEF010000045.1:0-9233 GCA_036490255.1 Kofleriaceae bacterium | reverse complement strand
CCGAGATCGCTCGCGACCGCGATCACGAGGCCACCGGCGATCGCCGGCGTCGCCTGCAGCGCTTGGCCGCCGATCGGTGCGGCCCATTGCTCGGCGAGCGGGGGTGCGAGCTCGCCGTCGCGCGCGCCATCGTGCGCCGGGCCGCCGCCGATCGCGGGCCAGTCGCTGCCCGGCTTCACGCGATCGGCCGGGCACGCTTCGATCACGGCGTCGCGAGTCGCCATGCCGCCGACGCGATTTGCCGCGGTGACCTCGACCACCCGGCCGTGCGGCAGCGGCGCGCTCCAGATCCAGCCGCCGCGCGGTGCGAGCGCGATCGGTGCGCCGCAGTCGACGCGTGCCGACACGCGATTCGGCGCCGCCGCGAGCTCGGTCGCAACGACGAGATCGGCGCCGTCGCACGCGCGCACGATCGACAGCGCCGGGTTATCGACGACGGTGCGGTGATACGACGTCAGCTTGCCGCCGTCGACCGTGACGACGCGATAGCCGGCCGGCGTGAAATCGAGGCCGCCCATCAGCAGCGGCTCGGTGCCGAGCTCGATCAGGCCGCCGTGATCGACGACGCGATTCGCGTGCGTGTGGCCGGTGAGCAAGTACGCGACGTGGAGCTCGCGCAGCACGGCGATCACGGCCTCGCTCGGCGGCGCGTGGGTCAGCGCGACGACCGGCATCGCGCGATCGGCGTGCGCGAGCTCGGCGCCGAGATACGCGCGGACTTCGTCGTCGGAGCGCGCCATGTTCCACACCACGAAGTGCACGCCGCCGAGGTCGAAGCTGTAGTTGTCTGGGCCCATCCGGCGAAACCAGGTCAGCCCGCCGTCCCACCAGTCGTGATTGCCCGGCACCGGCACCCACGGCATCGCGAGCCCGGCGAGCGCTTGCTCGACGTGATCGAACTCGTCGTCGCGGTTGCCCTGCGTGATGTCGCCGAGGATCGTGAAGAACGCCGGCGGCGGATCGAGCTCGGTCGCTTCGCGCGCGACCGCGGCGAGATCGACCGTGCCGAAATACGTCTGAGCCGCCGGAATGTGCGTGTCGGCGGCGACGACGAAGCTGAACGGCTGGACGATCGGCCGCGGCAGCCGATGCAGCGCGAGCTCGATGTCGCGCGTGCCGTCCCACGCCTGCCAGATCGGCCCGGGCGCGTAGCCGTCGGGCGCGCGCACCCACACGATCTGCGCCGCGGCATCGTCGGGCACGTCGAACGTGAAGTTGCCGCGCGCATCGGTGACGACGAACTGCTCGATCCCGAACGCGACGACGGCATTGGCGTGACCGGGCTCGCCGATCGTCGGCACGCCGTCGTTGTTGGTGTCGTCGAAGACCAGGCCCTTGATCGTGCGCGCGTGCGCGGTCGTCGCGAGCAGCGCGACGATCACGAGCGCCTTCACGACGGCGTCAGCGCGGCGATCAGCTCTTCGGCGGTCGCGAGCGCGCGGTCGGTGTCGTCGTCGACGAGCAACACGTGGCCCATCTTGCGGCCCGACGCCGCGCCGTCCTTGCCGTAGAGGTGCAAGTGCGCTTCGGGCCGATCGAGCACCGGCCGCCACGATGGCGTGCCCTTCGCCCACAGATCGCCGATCAAGTTGACCATCACCGCGCCCGACAGCGCGCGCGGATCGCCGAGCCGCTGGCCGCAGACCGCGCGCACGTGCTGCTCGAACTGCGAGGTCGCGCATGCGCCCCACGTGAAGTGGCCGCTGTTGTGCGTGCGCGGCGCGATCTCGTTGACGAGCAACGCGCCGTTCTCGAGCTCGAACATCTCGACGGCCATCACGCCGATCACGCCGAGCGCCTCGGCGATCGAGTTCGCGATGTCGTGCACCTGCTGCCACGCGACTCGCGACAGCTGCGCCGGCGCGCGTGTGGTGTGCAGGATGTGCCGGCGATGCACGTTCTCCGCGATCGGATACGCGCGCACTTCGCCCGAGATGCCGCGCGCGATGATCGCCGAGATCTCGCGCGTGAACGGCACGACCTCTTCCATCACCGCCGGCGTGCCGCGCAGCCACGTCGTCACGGCCGCGCGCTCGACGCCTTCGACGCGCATCTGGCCTTTGCCGTCGTAGCCGGCGCGGCGATGCTTGACGATGCCGCGGCCGCCGAACCGCGCCATCGCTGCGGCGAGCTCGATGTCGCTGTTGACCGGCGACCACGCCGCCTGCGGGATGCCGAGGCGATCGAGGAACTGTTTCTGGATCTGGCGATCCTGGATCGTGCGCAGCACGCTGGCGCCCGGCCGCACCGGCGCGTGCTGCTCGAGCTCGTCGAGAATCTCGGCGGGCACGTGCTCGGTGTCGAGCGTGATCACGTCGACTTGCTTCGCGAGCTTGACCGCGGCGTCGCGATCGTCGAGTGCGCCGACGACGATCGCATCGGCGACCTGCGCGGTCGGGCACGACGGGCTCGGATCGAGCACGACGATGCGATAGCCGATGCGGCGCGCGGCGAGCGCCATCATGCGCCCGAGCTGACCGCCGCCGAGCACGCCGATCGTGCCGCCCGGCATCACGACGGTCACAGCTCGTCCTCGAGCACGCGTTGGGTTTGCGCCGCGCGATACGCGTCGAGCTGCTTCGCGAGGTCCGGATCGCCGAGCGCCAGGATCGCGCACGCGAGCAGCGCCGCGTTCACCGCGCCGGCGTCGCCGATCGCCAACGTGCCGACGGGGATTCCGCGCGGCATCTGCACGATCGAGAGCAGCGAGTCGACGCCGTGGAGCGCGCTCGACAGCACCGGCACGCCGAGCACCGGCAGCCGCGTCTTCGCGGCGGTCATGCCCGGCAGGTGCGCAGCACCACCTGCACCCGCGATGATGACCTGCAAGCCGCGCGTTGCCGCCGTGCCGGCGTAGTCGAACAAACGGTCCGGCGTGCGATGTGCGGAGACGATCTTCTTCTCGTACGCGACCGCGAATTCGTCGAGCACGTCGGCGGCGTGCTTCATCGTCGCCCAGTCGCTGCGCGATCCCATGATGATGCCGACGCGCGGCGCTGTGATTCGCTTAGGCATGGGTGCGCGGGCCAGCTGCGCGGCGCAGCCGATCGGCGACAGCTTCGCCCAGCCCGACCGCGGGAGGCAACGCAGCGATCACCACATCGACGCCGGCGGCATCGAGATCGCGCAGTGCGCCGTAAAGCGCGGCGGCGAGCGCGTCGAGATCGTCGGGAAGCGGGATCGCCTGCGCCGGCAGCGCGCCCCATGCCGCAAACGCGGCGCGCGGTGCGAGCACGGCGACGTGCAACGGCTTGCCGATCACGGCCGTCGTCTCGCGGTCCTGCGAGATGATCGGATCCTCGCGCTCGTAGACCGCATCGAGCGCGGCCGGCACGTCGTCGATGGCGACCGCGATCACCTCGGCCCGTGGCGCGTAGTGGCTCGCGAGCGTACCCGGCGCGGCCGGCGCATCGTCGCCGGCGACGGCGAGCGTGCCGATCATCGCTTCGATCGCCTCGCGCGACACGCCGCCCGGCCGCAGCAGTGCCGGCTGACCGCGCGTGAAGTCGACGATCGTCGACTCGACACCGACCGTGCACGGCCCGCCGTCGAGCACGTAGACGTCGAGATCGGCTTGGACGTGCTCGGCGGTCGTCGGGCTCACCGCGCCGAAGCGATTCGCGCTCGGCGCCGCGACGCCGCGGCCGAACTTCGCGAGTAACTGCTGCGCGAGCGGATGCGCCGGCACGCGCAACCCGACGGTGTTGCCGCCGCCGGTCGCCGCCGGATCGACGCGCGGCCCTTTCGCGACGACGATCGTCAGCGGTCCCGGCCAGAATTTCGCGACGAGCGCGAGGGCCGCGTCGGGCACGTTCGCCGCCCAACCGTCGAGCGACGCGCCCGGCGCGAGATGCACGATCAACGGATGCGCGCTGGGCCGACCCTTCGCCGCGAAGATCTTCGCGACGGCATCCGCGCGCGACGCATCGGCGCCGAGCCCGTAGACCGTCTCGGTCGGAAACGCGACGAGCTCGCCCGCGACGAGCAACGCCACGGCGCGATCGACGTCACTCTGCGCCTTCGCCACCTTTGAGCCCGTGTCGCTTGAGCAGCTCGCGCAAGTGATAGCGCGTCAATCCGGCTTCTTGCGCCGAGCGCGTGATGTTGCCGTCGTTGCGCTGCATCAGCACGCCGAGATACGCCTGCTCGAACGCATCGACGACGGTCTGCTTCGCCGGCTTGAATCCGAGCCCGGCTCTGAGCAGCGACGCGTCGAAGATCGCCGGCCCCGACTGCGGCGGTAGATCGACGCCCGACATCTGCGCGGCCGCACGCTGCGCCGCCTGCGCGCCCGCTTGCGCGAGATCGTGCGACGCGACGAGCCCCGGACCCATCTCGCGACCGAACACGAGATCGGCGCGCGTGATCACCGGGCCATCCGACAGCGCCGACGCGCGCTCGACGACGTTGCGCATCTCGCGGACGTTGCCGGGCCACATGTGCGTCATCAAGCCGGCCATCGCGTCCTGCGAGAACGACATCGTCATGCCGCGGCGCTGCGCGACGTCGCGCAAGAAGTGGTTCGCCAGGTTCGGAATGTCCTCGCGGCGATCGCGCATCGGCGGCAGCTCGACGTGGACGACCGACAAGCGGAAGTACAGATCTTCGCGAAACCCACCCTTGTTGACCTCTTCGCGCAGATCGCGATTGGTCGCCGCGAGCACGCGAACGTCGACCTTGTACGTGCGATCGCCGCCGACGCGCTTGATCTCGCGCTGCTCGAGCACGCGCAACAGCTTCGGCTGCAGCGTGATGTCGAGCTCGCCGATTTCGTCGAGGAAGATCGTGCCGCCGTTCGCCTGCTCGAAGCAGCCGGTGTGCTGCGCGACCGCGCCGGTGAAGCTGCCCTTTTCGTGGCCGAACAACGTCGATTCGATCAGCTCGCGCGGGATCGATCCGCAGTCGAGCACGACGAACGGCTTGCTCTTGCGCGACGACGCGTTGTGCAGCGCGCGCGCGACCATCTCTTTGCCGGTCCCGGTCTCGCCGGTGATGAGGCACGTCAGATCGCTCGGCGCGACCTTCTCGAGGTGCGCGAAGATCTCGCGCATCGCCGGTGATGCGCCGAGCATCATGTCGAAGCGATCTTTTTTCGACAACTCGATCTCGACGACGTCGTCGGTCGATTGGAACTGGATGTTGGTGTGGCCGATCCGGAAGATCGTGCCGGGCCGCAGATACGCCTCGCGCACGCGCAGATCGCCGACGAAGATGCCGTTGCGCGAGTTGAGATCGCGCAGGCGATAGCCGTCGTCGCGTGCGGAGACTTCGAAGTGTGTGCCGGAGACCGCTTTGTCCTGCACGACGAGGTCGCTGATGATGCTGCGGCCGCCGGTCACGCGCGGTTTCGAGATCTCGACTTCTTTGCCGGCATCGGGCCCGCTCGTCACCACGAGCTTGCCTTTGCGCATGCGCCGGACGGTCGCCCACTCGCCCTCGAACAGCGTGGTCATGCCGGTTCCGGCGTCGGCGTCGAAGTCGGGTTCGTCTGCGGCCATCGCCACGAACGTTACCACGACCGACGGCGCACGCTGCGCGACGCGTCGTCGACGGATTGTGCATCGATCTGCATAGCTGGCTAGGTCACGAGCGCACGAGCTCGCGCCCACTCATCTGCTAGATCGAGCGCCTCGACCCATCGCTGTAGATACGTCAAATCGAGCGACTCGCGGCGTACCCGCAGAATGCCAGCCACATCGACGAGTTGCCGCGTGGACGCGCCTTGCTTCGCCCACTCGAGCTTCGCGACGATCGTGTCCTCTGCCGTCGCAGCCGCGACTCGCACGCCCATCATCACCACCACCCGGCGCCGCTGCAGCTCTTCGATCGAGAACGCGCGATCCTTGCGAATGACTAGATCGATCTTCCATGCCGTGCCGATGTCGATCACGTTGAACATCGAGCGTCGGCTCAGCGCATCGAGAGCTACGTCGCGATCGAAGTAGTATTTCGCCGGATCGAGCCGCGCCAGCAGCGCGTCGAGCTGCTCGACTGTCGGATCGATGACGAGATCGAGATCCTGGGTCGTGCGAGGCTCGCCATGCAGCATGCTCGCGAACGATCCGACGACCATGTACGGAATCGCGATGGCATCGAGCTCCGCTGCAATTGCCGCGAGCGGCGAATCACTCATGGCTCGACGAGCTCGGCCGTCGGCCAAGCTTTGCGAAACAGCTCGTCACCGACGAGGATCCGAAACAGCGCGAGCTTCGCCTGTTCGTCGCTGTACTCGGGATGGCGATGCCGGATGCCATCGAGCGTGATCTGACGCGCCATCTCCGACATCTCGAATGCGATCGCGACGCGCTGCTCGCCAGTCATCGCGCGATACAGCGCTTGCTGGACGGCCGCAGCATCGGGGGTCGTATCGGTCGCCATCAGTTCAAATACTTGTCGTCGCGTTTCTTCGGCTTCGGCTTGGGACCGAGCGCGCCGCCTTCGATCACGGAGAGCCGCGAACGCGCGCGCGCGATTCGCCACCGCTTCCACGCAAGCCCCGGGCTCGCGCGCTTCGACGTCATCACCGCGGCGGCGATCATCGCCGCCGCGAATGCCGCGCCTTTGTCCCACGCCTGCTGGAGCACGACGTAGAGCACCAAAAATCCGATGAAGCCGTACATCAGCTGACGGCCGGTCAGCGGCAACACGCCGAAGAACTGCACCGGCTGCTTCGCGTAGACGATGCCGAACGCGACCATCGCCGCGTAGATAAAGGGCGAGATGCCGACGATCGGCTCGTCGCGGCCGAGCAACAAGCCGACCGCGGTGCCGGCGAGCGTGCCGACGACCGACGTGATCGCGAAGAAGCGCCAGAATCGCGCGGTGCCCCAGAACCGCTCGAGCGTCGGGATGAACGCCCACAACATGAACAGGCCGAGCAGCAGCGATAGAAAATCCAGCTCGAGGAACACGCTCGTCGCGAGCGTCCACACGCGAAACTGGTGGAACACGCTCGACGGCGTCGCGACGAGCCAGTCGCCGATCGCTTGCTTCGTGCTGCCGCTCGACAGCATGAACACGAGCGACAATCCGATCTGCAGACCGGCGACGGTCAGCGCACCGCGCGTGATCCGCAGCTGGCTGGCGTCGAAACGGCGGCGACTCACCGTCGAAGCTTAGCTCACTGCACCGGGATGGTCACGGTCTGCAGATTCGTGATGGTGTTACCCAGCATCGCGGTCGTCGCGATCGTGCCGGTCAGCGGATCCGAGACGCCGAGCTGATTGCCGGCGCCGTCGAGCAGCGCGACCGTCACCGTGTACGTGCCGTCGAGGACGCCGTCGGTGTAACCCGAGCCGTCGGTGCACGGCATCGGCGCCGATACCGTCGGCCCGCTCGCATCGGTCGACGTGACCTGGATGCTGAACGCGCTCGGCACGTCGCCGCAGCCGACGTCACTGCCGCCTTGCGTGAGCTGCCACGCCAGCTGGAAGTGACCGGCGTCGGTATAGATCGGCGGCGTGTCGACTTCTTGCTCGGGCGCGAGCACCTCGACTGGAACCGGCACGCTGGTCCCGTATTGCAGCGAGTTGTCGTCGACCGCGATCGCGACCGATTCGAGATACGTGACGCCCGACAGCGTCGACGTCACGCCCTGGCCGTCGGCGCAGTTGAACAGATCGATGACGGGATCGCCGACGGCGTTGTCGCTGCCGTCGACTTCTTGCGAGTACACGGCGGCGGTGTCGTAGCCGACCGGGCACGGTTGCGGCGATTGCGTCGACAGCGACTGCAGGCTCCACGTGACGAGCAGATTCGTACCGCTCGAGTCGTCGTCGGATTGAATGATGCAGCCCGCAGCAGCGAGAACGAGGGCGAGCATCAGCCGGTGCATCTGCGCGCAGTATATGTCAGTCGTGAGCGGGGGCGTTGGCGTAGGCAGCGCCTGCGCCTGCAGCCTAGGTGCAGATGCACGGCTGGCTGCTGCCGCTGCCGCTGCCGGTGTCACAGTTCGAAACCTGGACGAACACCTCGATCGCTCCGAGATCGACCGTGTTCCCGACGGTGACCTCCCGCACTTGCGGCGGTGGTGCGATGAATTCTGCCGGGGGCGGAATGTCGCCGGAGCCGCACTCGGGGTTGATCGTCAGCACGGCGCTGCCGACCGGCAGCTCGAAGCCGGTGACGCCGTGATAATCCGTGCACGCCCACGACGAGCTGCCCACCGCGCTGCCGACCGACCAATCGAGCCGCATGCCCGTGACCGGATTCGCACCGACGACGCCGGTATCGCACTGCAGAAAGAGATCGACGTCGTCGCCGCTCTGCGGCCGCAACGTCCACGACAGCTCGACCGCGCCGCCTCGGACGTCGCTGCACGCGGCGAGCGCGAAGGCAAACCCGACGACCGTCGGGTGCACCGCAGCGCCGAAGACGGTGCGCAGGAAAATCGCGAGCATTTGACCGGGCCGCATGGTGCGTGCTATCGCCTAGCGCGAGGATTATGCCAGGGTTTTCGCCAACTCACGCAGCGTGGTCCCTCGCCGCAAACCTCGACATCGCTCGTCTCTTCGAGCAGGCGCACTGGATCGTCAAGACGGTGATGCTGCTGCTCGCTGCGATGTTCGTCATCGGCGTGTACATCATCATCTACAAGCGGATGTACATCGGTCGCGCGGCCGGAGAATCGGCGCGCTTCACCGAATCGTTCTGGAAATCGCGCGACATCGAGCAGATCTACAAACAGGCTCAGATGCTGCGAAACAGCCCGGTCTCGCAGATGTTCGTCGCCGGATACACCGAGCTCGCGAAGCTGCACTCGGATCCGGCGCTCAAAGACGATCGCGAAGGCAACCTCGCGAACATCGAACGCGCACTGCGGCGCTCGCAGACCGTCGAGACCACGAAGCTCGAGTCGATGATTCCGTTCTTGGCGACGACCGGCTCGGCGGCGCCGTTCATCGGTCTGTTCGGCACCGTCATCGGCATCTTGTTCGCGTTCCTCGATATCGCCGAGAGCAAAGAAGCGTCGGCCGCATCGCTCAAGACCGTCGGCCCGCACATCGCCGAGGCGCTGTTCGCGACCGCGGTCGGCCTCGTCGCCGCGATCCCGGCCGTGATGGCCTACAACTACTTCCAGCGCCGGATCCGCGTGCTCCGCTCCGAGATGGAGATGTTCGAGCAGGATTATCTCAACATCATCAAGCGCCACTTCTTGAGGTAAGCGATGTCCTTCAAGTCCGGCGGCGGAGACGAGCTGAACTCGGAGATCAACGTCACTCCGATGGTCGACG
>DASXEF010000901.1:0-9547 GCA_036490255.1 Kofleriaceae bacterium | reverse complement strand
ATGTCGAAAACGCTCCGCTCGATCCTGCTCGTCTTCGCCGTGCTCACCCCAGCCGTCGCGTTCGCGTCCGACGGCGCCGACTGTTGCTCCACCGGGCACTGCTGTCCGGCTGTCCGTTCTGCCACCACCGCGCTGAATGATCGATCGCGCCGAGCTCCAGCGCTTGATGACGGCCGCCGCCGATGGCGAACGCGCCGCGATCGAGCCGCTGTTTTCGGCGCTGTGGCCGGCATGCGTGGCGTATGCGACGAAGCTCGTCGGTGACCAAGCCGAAGACGTCGTGCAAGACGCGCTCGTCGCGCTGTTCGGCCAGCTCGCGCGCTTCGAGCGCGATCGCGACGCGCTCGCGTGGGCATTCGCGATCGTGACCTGGCAGTGCCGCACCGCGCGTCGCCGTCGCGAGCGCCGCCGCGAAGCTCCATTAAACGTCGATATCGATGTGAACACCGTCAACATGGCCGAGCGCGAGCTGATCCGCCACGCACTCGCCGAGCTCGACGGGCTCGCACCGCGCGATCGCGACGTGATCGCGGCGGTCATCTTCGACGACGACGAGCTGCGAGCGACGCTCGCGCCCGCGACGTTTCGCAAACGGCTCGAACGCGCGCTCGCACGTCTGCGCACCGCTTGGAGGTCTCGCCATGGCACGCTCTGACGAAGCTTTGGGCCGCGCACGCGGCGCCTACGAACGCGCGCACGTCATCTCCGGCCTGCGCGGCGTCGCGATCGCGCTCGGCTTGACCGCGCTCGCGATCGGCTTGCACCGCACGACGAGCTCGACGTGGCTCGTCGCCGCGCTGCTCGGCGCGACGCTCGCGACGCTCGGCTGGCGCGGCGGCGCCTGGCGACGCGGTGCCCTCGCCGGTGTGCTCGCCGGCCTGCCGGTGTTCGTCGCGCCGGTCGTCGTGTTCGCGCTCGGCCACGGCGGCCACTGTCCCGATTGCGAGCTCGGTCCGACGTGGACGTGCCTCGCCACCTGCTTCGGCACCAGCTCGCTCGCGGGCATCGCCGTCGGCCGCTTCGCGCTCGCCGATGCATCGCCGCCGCGGTTCGCGACCGGCGCGTTCGCCGCCGCGGTGCTCACCGGTCTGCTCGGCTGCGCGACGACCGGCCTCGGCGGTGCGACCGGCATCGTCGTCGGGCTCGTTGCCGGAAGCGTCGCCGGATGGGTCACCGGGCGCCACGCGGCGCACGCGTGATATACCCGCGCGCGTGAGGTTCGTGCTCGCCGCGCTGCTGGCCGCATGTGCCGTCGATGCGCCGGAGCTCGCGGCAAATCATCCAGCAAATCCATCGGCGCCGATCGGCCGGCTCGCGCCGATCCCCGACGCGTTCGGCTCCGGCTCTGCGGCACCACCGCCGCCGGCCATGCCGATGAAGATGAAGATGTGAAGCGCGTCGTCGTCATCGCCGTCGTCGCCGCGTGCGTGCCGTCGCGATCGGAGCTGCGCGCGCCGGTCGACGACGTTATCGCCCAAGATTTCGGCAGCGCGCACGTCGATCTCGCAGCGTTACTCGCGCAACCGCTCGACGACGCCGGCGCGGTTCGCATCGCGCTCGCGACGAACGCGCGGCTCGCTGCTGCGCTCGACGAGCTCGGCGTCGCCGGTGGCGAGCTCGCGGCCGCGCTCGGCGTCGGGCCACTCGAAGTCGACGGCATGTTTCGCTTCGGCGCCGGCGGCTCGCACGAATTCGAGATCGACGCGATCCAGCCGGTGCTCGCGCTCGTGACCGCGCCGCGCCGGCGAGCCGCCGCACACGCCGATCTCGACGCCGCTCGCGCGCGGGCATCCGAGCTCGCGATCGGCCTCGCCGCGCGCGTCGAGATCGCGATGCACGGCGCGATCGCCGCGCAACAGGATGTCGACCTACGCCGCACGGCGTTCGACGCCGCCGATGCTGCCGCGACGTTGCGCGAGCGCATGTTCGCGGCCGGCAACACGACCGAGCTCGCACTCGCTCGCGATCGCGATGCACGCGAACAGGCGCGCATCGATCTCGCACGCGCGCAAGCCGGCGTCGAAGCGCGCCGCGAGACCTTGATCGCGCTGCTCGGATTGTCCGGCGACCGGACGAATTTCACGATCGCCGGCACGCTCGCCGACGTGCCGGCAACCGCGCCGGCGCTCGACGATCTCGAATCCGCCTCCGTCGCCGCGAGCTTCGAGCTGCGCGCCGGCCGCGCACACGACGATGCCGCCGAGAATCGCGCCGGTGCCGAGCGCGTCGCGAGCGTGTTGCCCGAGCTCGGTGTCGGCGCGTCGGCGATCGAGCTCGACGGCAAATTCGAGGTCGGCCCCGCGATCCGGCTCGGCTTGCCGATCTTCGATCAACGCGCCGGTGCGCGCGCGATCGCGAACGCCGAAGCCGATCGCGCCGGTCACGAGCTCGCAGCCGACGCGATCGAGCTGCGCGCTCATGCGCGGGCAACGCGTATCCTCGCGCTCGAAGCGTACGGCGAGGCCAAGCGCCTGCGCGATGTCGTGTTGCCGCTGCGCCAGCAGATCGTCGACCAGACACTGCTCCACTACAACGCGATGGATGCCGATCCGTTTCAACTGATCGTCGCGCGGCGCGAGCTCGTCGATGCCGGCCATCAATATCTCGACGCGCTCCGTCGCTACGCCGACGCGATGAGCGAAGTCGCGGCGCTTCGCCGCGGCGCGAACGTGAGGCCCGATGTCGATCTCCCGTAGAAACTTGCTCACCGCCGGTGCCGCGCTCGCTGCCGCCGGCAAGCTCGTCAAGCATGTCGATGCCGCGCCGTCGGCGGCGACCGGGCCGCGCGGCCGCGTGCGCGTGCCGAACGGATCGAGCTTGGAAGCGAAGTCGCGCGGTGGCGTGAAGATCTTCCATCTCCGCGCGCAGGCGATCGATCACGAAATCGCACCTGGCCTCACGATCAAAGCGTGGGGCTACAACGGCACGACGCCGGGTCCGCTGCTCGAGCTCGACGAAGGCGATCGCGTTCGCATCTACGTCACGAACGAGCTGTCCGATCCGACGTCGATCCACTGGCACGGCGTGTTCGTGCCTTCCGGCATGGACGGCGTCGTCGGGCTGACGCAGGCGCCGATCGCGCCGGGCAAGACGTTCAAGTACGACTTCGTGTTCGATCGCCCGGGCACGTTCATGTATCACCCGCACGCCGACGAGATGACGCAGATCGCGCTCGGCATGATGGGCATGATCGTCGTGCATCCGAAATCGGGTGAACCGCGACGCGTACGCGACTACGCGTTGTTCATGCACGAGATGATGGTGCCGATCGGCGCGCGCCGCCCCGATCCGCTCGCGATGAACGACTTCAACGTGCTCACGTTCAACGGCAAGTCGTTTCCCGCGACCGACGCGCTCGTCGCCGAGACCGGCGATCTCGTGCGCATTCGCCTCGCGAACTTGGGGCCGATGGATCATCACCCGATCCATCTGCACGGCCACGCGTTCGAGGTCGTCGCGACCGATGGTGGCAACGTGCCGCACTCGGCGCGGATTCCGGAGACGACCGTGCTCGTGCCCACGGGCACGGTGCGCGTCATCGAATTCACCGCGCGCGCACCGGGCGATTGGGCGCTGCACTGCCACATGACCCACCACGCGATGAACCAGATGGGGCACGCTGCTGCGAACCTCGTCGGCGCCGAAATCTCGGGGATCGACGACAAGCTAGGTCGCGTCGTGCCCGGTTACATGACGATGGGCGCTAGTGGAATGTCGGAGATGGCTGGGATGGCACAGCCCGTGAACTCGATCGCGATGATGGGCGCAAAAGGTCCGCACGGAACGATCGATATGGGCGGCATGTTCACCATCCTCAAGATCCGCGACTCGCTCGCGACCGATCCGGGGTGGTATGCGGCTCCAACCGTGGCCTCTGAAGCGAGCGCGGACGATCTCCACCGCGACGGGATCGAGTGATACCGTGGTGAGGATGCGCGCTCGGTGGATGGTCGTGGCGAGCCTCGTCGCGGGCTGCGGCTTTTCCAACAACGGCGACGGTAACGGTAGCGGTAGCGCCGACGGCGGCTTCGGCTATCAAGGGCCTTGCATGCTCGACACGGCGACGATGAAAGTCGCGACGCTGTCGGGTTGCTCGCCCGAAGGCACGATGGACGGTCCGCGCGGCACGGCGTACTTCGCGAACCCGGTGAACATGAAGCTGGGGCCCAGCGGCATCACGTACGTCGCCGACTTCGATTCGAGCTTGCTCCGCCGCGTCGACACCGACGGCACGGTGACGACGATCCTGAACCAGAAGAACTTCTCGTTGCCGTTCGGCATGCTGATCGCGTCGGATGGCTCGTTGCTGGTCGAGACCGACGACGACGACACCGCGAACCACTCGAACAACACCGGCACGATCTGGTCGGTCAACACCGCGAGCGGTACCGCCACCGTGATCATTCGCGATCACGGCCGTCCGCGCGGCATGGCGCTCGCGCCCGACGGCAGCGTGTACACGAGCGATTACGTCCACCACATCATCGAGCACTTCGATCCGGCGACACCCGCAGCAGGCTTCACGCCGGTCGCCGGGACGAACAGCGTCGAAGGTCACATCAACTCGAATGGCACGGCGCCGTCGACGTTCGGCCAGCCGTGGGATCTCGTAATGGATCAAAACGGCGACTTGCTCGTCGCCGAGTTCGACAACAACGTGATCCGCAAGGTCACGCCGAACGGCACGGCGAACGCGATCGTCGCCGACTACGCGGGCACCGGCGTCGCCGGTCACACCGACGGGCCGGTCGCGACCGCGCAGTTCAACAATCCCAAAGGCATCGTGATGGACGGTAGCGGCAACATCTACGTCAGCGAAGCCGGCAATCACGACATCCGCATGATCTCGAACGGCATGGTCACGACCATCGCCGGCAACGGCAGCGCCGGCTACGTCGACAACGACGACCCGACGATGTCGGAGTTCTACGCGGTCGAAGGCCTCGACGTGACGTCCGACGGCACGCGCATCGTCGTCGCCGACGGCAACAACGGCGACACGATGCCGTTCGATCACGTTCGCAACATCACTCCGTAGGCGAGCAGCAGAAGCTCGCCGAGCCGGCCGGCGCGCACGCGAAGCCGCTCGGCAACGGTGGCGTCGACCCGTCGGCGCAGCTGTAGCCCACGCCGAAGCTGCTGCACGTCACGCTCGGATCGACCGCGCACGTCTCGATCGGTTGCGCGGTGTTGCAGCAGTACTCGTCGCCGTTCTGCGCCGCGCTGCACGCGATCGTCGGATCGACATCGCTCGGCGAGAGGTTCGGGCAGCTAAAGCCGATGCCGACGCCACCGCAGCCGATGATCGTGAGATCGGGCTGGCACTCGGTGTTGTATTGCGAGAACGGCGCACAACAGTAGAGCGTCGACCCGAGCGCGCCGGGCGAGCCGTCGGAGCAGATCAGATTCGCATCGCCGTCATCGGGCCGATCGTTCGTGCACGAGTACGCGATCGAGCCTTGATCGCAGCCGGGCATCGCCGCGATCTGCGCGCACGCCGCGGGCGGTCCCGGCGGTGGGTTTTGGAAGTTGTCCTGTGTCGTGACTTGACACGAACAGATCAAGAGCACGTAGACGAGGTTCTTCATTAGCGCCACCTGATCGAGAGCGAAGCCAAGAATTCGCGAGGTACGCCCGGCGTGAAGCTGATGCCCTCGGCCGGATTCGCGCTCTCGCCGGGAAGCCGCGACGACACCGCGAACTGGCCTTCGCGATAGAGCGCGTTGGCGATGTTGATGCAGCTGAGCGAGGCCTCGTAGCGATCGTAACGAACGCCGACGAGGCCGTTGAACACGGTGAATCCGGTCGCGGTCAACGAGTTGTCGACCTCGGCGGGACGATCCGACATCGCACGAACGTTGAGCGAGCCGATCACGGTCGTCTTCGGCGCGACCGGATAGATCGCGCCGACCTCGGCCGAGAACGTGTGCACCGGCGCGAGCGGGACGAAGATCGTGCCCGCCGCGATGTCGGCCGCGTCGGTGTAACGCGCGTGCGCGTAGGTGTACGCGGCTTCGGCGTAGACGATGTTCTTGTACTGGTAGCGCGCGGTCGCCTCGGTGCCGTAGCGGCGCGTCGGGCCCGAAGGATCGGTCGACGCGGTATCGCCGTCGATCGTCTCTTCGGACGTGAGGTCGAGCAGAAACGCGAGCGCCGACAGCTGCAAGCCGGTGATCGGCTTGACCGTCGCGCCGACCTCGCCGCCGGTCGCACGAGCGATCAGCGTGGTCGCCGAGCCGATGATCACGGTGCGGATATCGTTGGAGTGGAAGCCTTGGCCGAAGTTCGCGAACAGATCGACGTGCGAATCCGGGCTGACCACCAGCGCCGCTTTCGGCGAGAACTGCGTCGCACCGCGATAGCCCGACGGCTTGAGGACGGCGGTCGGCGACTCGTTGTTGACGTCGCCGTCGATGCGATCCTCGCGCGCACCGAGCATCACGCGCAGCCACTTGAGCGGCCGATAGTCTTCTTGGACGTACGGCCCGGTCTCGGTGATGTCGATCGCGGAGTCTTCGATCGGGCCGGGAATGCCGGGCAGACCGTCGAGCCGCATCCGATCTTCGGTGCGATGCAGCTGCGACGCGACCGAGTCGTTGCGGATTTGCAGTCCGAACGTCGACTCGAGCGGGCGATCCAGCGGCCTGAATTCCTGGCGAACGCGAACGTTCATGCCCTGCTCGAAGCGCGCGTCGTCCTGCTCGACCTGCGAGCCGTAGCGAACGCCTTCGGGCTGAAACGACGCGGCGATGCCGTCGTTCGGAAACAGTTGAAAATTAGAATGCAAGCCGTAGAGCGACGCCTCGAAGTAGCCGCGCGGGATCGGCTTGCGGAATGTCGTCTCGAGCATGTAGCGGCCGGAGTCGCCGCCTTGGCTCGGATCGATCGAGTCCCAGCGCGAGATGCAGTGCGTGCCGGCGTACGCGGCGGGCACCGGCGTGCCGTCGCTCTCGCCGCACACGGCGCGCGCCGGCAGCACGCCCGACATGTTCCACGTGCCGCTGTACGACATGCCCTCGAACGTCAGCTCGCTGCCGTCGTCGAACTTGCGCGTCGCCTTCGCGACCCCGCTGAGCCGATCGTAGTCTTCGGGGTGAATGAACGGCCCGTTCTCGTCAAACGCTTCGGCGGCGACGAGCATGCGCCAGTTCGGGCCGAGATCCGGCGATTCGACGACCACCGCGCGGCGATGGCCGTCTTGGCCGGCTTCGACCTTCGCGATCGACTCGTCGACGTGATCGGCGACGTGAAACGTCATCGAGCCCGCCGTCGCGAAGTCGCCGACGAGCGGCGAGTACGGACCTTTCGTGGCGTCGATCGATGCGATCGTCTCCGGAATCAGGAAGTGCAGATCGAGATAGCCCTGACCGTGGCCGTGGCTCACCGCGTTGATCGGCACGCCGTCGACGAAACCCGCGAGATCGGTGCCGTGATCGAGATCGAAGCCGCGCATGAAGTACTGCTGCGCCTTGCCGCCACCGGCGTGCTGCACCGTGAACAAACCCGGCACTTCTTGTGTGAGATCTTCCGCGCGCCGGTGCGGGCGTAGCGAGAGCTGAGGTTGATCGACAACGCTGTCCGACGCTGCGAGCGGATCCGGATCGATGTTGCTGTTCGGCGTCTGCAACGTCGCGTGGATCTCGATGATCTCGTTCGCGGCTTTGGCCGTGAGCTGTGGCAGGAACCGCGACGGTGCCGCCGAGCCCGACGCCGGAGCCGTTGCGGGCTGAGCCGCGCTCCCCACGTCGTCGCCGGATTCGTCGTCGACAGGCGGGCCGCCCGGCGTCGTGTCGACTGCAGATCCGTAGCTGGCATCCGCATACGAACCGATGCCGGCATCGCCGGGCGGACCTTGTGCGAATGAATCGAGCGAAAAGGCGAGCACGAGCGCGCCCACGAGAATTCTCATGAGTGATCCCAAAAGCTGGAGCTAGCGCATGCGAGTGCATGCGTCGTCGTCGGTGGACTAGATCGTCGACGAGCTCGCAGGCGGACCACGTGCGATGGCGGCAAGCGGATCGCGCGAGAACGGCTCGAACGCGACTTCGCGCGCGAGCGTCAGTGGCCTGCGATCGACCGGCAGCGGCGTCAGCCACACCGGCGGTGGCACCGGAACGGCGATGCCGTGGTGCGCGAGGTTGTGATCGCCGTGGGCGAGCGCGCCGGCGAGCCGCGCGAGCGAGTAGTCGGGCTTGTCGCGCTTGCGGGGCAGTTGCGGATACACGTGCGTGTGCACGTGCGCGCCGGGCGGCAATGCCGTCTCCGAGGCGACGTAGATGGTCGCGCCGCTCGCGTCGTGATAGTGCGGCGCGATGCGATCGTGCGTCGCGACGTGCATCCACGGCATCAGCTCGAAGCCGACCAGCCATATGACGCACAGCGCCAGCGCGATGCGCCGCCTCACGCGGCATCCATATCACGGAGGCGATTCCCCAAGCCCCACACGTACGACACGAACGCCCGAGCGGATCGCCGCTTATCGCGGCAGCGACCTCAAGTACTTGTCCAAGGTGTCCAAGTGCGCTTCGGGCCCGTCGAACTTGGTCATCCGAGCGCGCCCGGCGCGATCGCGAAACGCGAGCTTCCAGATCATCGTGGTCGCGCCGTCGCCGGCGTCATGCAGCTCGTGAGTCTCCACCGCTTCGACGCCGGGCCAGCCTTCGAACCGCCAGGTTTGCACGGTGCGGTGCGGCGAATCGACCTCGAGATACGTGCCACGAAACGAGCACGGGTTGCCGCCGTCGGGCGTGAACTCGAAGTGATAGTCGCCGCCGACCCGCAGATCGATCGAGCATTCGTCGACGCGCTCGCCGAACGAGGCCATCGTCGGTCGCACGTGCGCAGGCTCGGTCAGCACCGCGAACACGAGCTCGGGCGGCGCCGCAAACTGCCGCGTCATCACGATCTCGAGCTCGTTGGGAAACTCGATCTGCATCACATGTTCCTCCGATACTGGCCGCCGACGTCGTACAGCGCGCGCGACAGCTGGCCCAACGTGCAAACCTTGCACGCTTCCATCAGCGCCGCGAATACGTTGCCGTTGTCGAGCGCCGCGCGCTTCACGGCCTCGAGCGCGACCGGTGCCGCCTTCGTGTTGCGACGCCAGAACGCGTCGCGCGCCGCGATCGAGTAGTCCTTCTCGTCACCGGTCGCGCGGATCACCTCGGGCGGCTCGACGGTCGGGCTGCCCTTCGGGTCCAAGAACGTGTTGACGCCGATGAGCGGCAGCGTGCCGTCGTGCTTGAGCGTCTCGTAGTAGAGCGACTCTTCTTGGATCTTCGAGCGCTGGTACATGCGCTCCATCGCGCCGAGCACGCCGCCGCGCTCGCTGATCGAGCGGAACTCGGCGAGCACCGCGGCTTCGACGAGATCGGTGAGCTCTTCGATGATGAACGAGCCCTGGTTCGGGTTCTCGTTCTTCGACAGGCCGAACTCCTTGTTGATCACGAGCTGGATCGCGAGCGCGCGCCGCACCGACTCTTCGGTCGGCGTGGTGATCGCTTCGTCGTACGCGTTGGTGTGGAGCGAGTTGCAGTTGTCGTTGAGC
>DASXEF010000867.1:0-11397 GCA_036490255.1 Kofleriaceae bacterium | reverse complement strand
ACCAGGCAGGACGGCGCCCGCGCAGTCCTCGAGGTCGAAGACACGGGCGTCGGCATCGCGCCGGCGGATCTCGGCCGTTTGTTCGTCGAGTTCCAGCAGCTCGAGGCCGGCACGGCGAAGCGCCATCAAGGCACGGGCTTGGGCCTCGCGCTCTCGCGCCGGCTCGTCGAGGCGCAAGGCGGCACCGTCGGCGTCAAATCGACGGTCGGCACCGGCAGCACGTTTCACGCGATCTTGCCGCGCGTCGCGGCCGGCGGTGCGCGCGTCGTTCGCCGCGCCCAGACCGCGCGCAGCGGCGAGCGTACGATCCTGATCGTCGAAGACGACGAGCGCGATCGCGACGCGGTCGCGAGCACCCTCGCGCAGGTCGGCTACGGCTTCGAGGTCGCGCGCACCGGCGCCGACGCGATCGCGCGTTGCAAAGAGCGCGCGTTCGACGCGGTCACGCTCGATCTGCTCCTGCCTGACATGAGCGGGCTCGACGTGCTCGAGTCGCTACGCGTCGGCGGCTGGTTGCGCGACACACCGGTGATCGTCGTGACGATCGTTCCTGATATGAAAAGCACGGCCGGGTTCAGCGTGAGCGGCGTGTTGCAAAAGCCACTCGATCGCGATGCGTTGCTGGTGGCGTTGGAGCGCGCGGGCGTACGGCCCGAGCCGAGGAGTGGCGTATGAGTCGTATCCTGATCGTCGACGACAACCCGACGAATCTCAAGCTCGTGACGTTTCTCGTCAAATCGTTCGGCTACCAGGTCGCGACCGCCGTCGATGCCGATACCGCGCTCGCCGAAGTTCGCACCTGCATGCCCGACGCGATCTTGATGGACATCCAGTTGCCTGGCATCGACGGGCTCGAGCTGACGCGCCGGCTCAAGACCGAAGCAGCGACGCGCGACGTCGCCGTGATCGCGCTGACCGCGTATGCGATGAAAGGCGATCGCGAAAAAGCGATCGCCGCCGGCTGCGACGACTACATGACGAAGCCGATCGATGCACGCGCGTTGCGAGACGTGATCGCCCGTCACGTCGGTGATGCCGGAGCGATGTCGTGACGCCGCACAAGATCATGGTCGTCGACGACAACTCGGCGACGCGCCGGATGGTCCGCAACGCACTCGTCCGCCACGGTCACACGGTCCTCGAAGCGCCCGACGGCAAGACCGCGCTCGCGCTGATGCGGAGCGAGCGGCCGCGCGTCGTGCTGCAAGATCTCATGCTGCCCGATGCCGACGGCTTCCAGCTCGTCGGCAAGCTGCGCGACATCGCCGATTCCGACGTCTCGATCCTCGCGTTCTCGGGCTTCGTGTCCAAGCTCGACGAAGCGCGCGTCTCGACGGTCGGCTTCGACGACATCATTCCCAAGCCGATCGCGCCGTCGCGGCTCGTGCCGCTGGTCGAAGCGCATCTACCGGCGGCGGTCGCGTCGGCAGACAAGTTCGGCCGCGGTCGCCGCTTGATCGTCGCCGACGACGATCCGATCCAGCTCAAGCTCGCAGCGTTTCGGCTCGGCCGCCTCGGCTTCGAGGTCGAAGCGGTCGGTGACGGCGCGCAGGCGCTGCAAGCAATCCATCGCAAGAAGCCGGATGCCGTGATCTCCGACGTGATGATGCCGGAGCTCGATGGCTTCGCGCTCGCGATGGCGATGCGACAAGACGCCGATCTGCGCACCATCCCGCTCGTGCTCGTGACGTCGAGCTACGTCGAGCCGTCGGATCGCGCGCTCGCCCGTCGCTCGGGTGCGAGCGATCTCGTCGTGCGCACGCCGGATCTCGCGGCGCTCGTCGACGTGCTGCGCGACACGCTGCAGCACGCGCCCGAGCCGGCCGAGCCGTCGCCGGGAGATTCGTTGCCCGAGCTCGAGCGCGAGCGCAACGCACGCGTGTTTCGCCAGCTCGAGCGCCAGGTGTTGCTCAACACCGGCCTCGCCAAACGCTGCAGCTCGCTCGCGTCGGAGCTCACGGTGCTCACCGGCATCGCCGAGGCCGTGCTGCGCAACCGCGATATCAACAACGCGCTCGACGAAGCGATCGCGAGCTGCTTCGACGCCGGCGGCGTGTCGTTCGGCGCGCTGTACTTGGTGTCGGGTGCGTTGGCGACCGATCCGTTGCGCGTGCGTACGCTCGGCTCGGAAGTGCCGACGCGCCAGCCGGTCACGACGTTCTTCGGCCGCGAGAACATGCTGCGCAACGTGATTCGCTCGGGCCAGTCACTCTACGTGCCGACGCCCGAGCTCGCCGATTCCGCGGCACTGCTCGCCGATTCCGGCGCGCGCGCGATCTTGATCGTGCCGCTGTCGAGCCCGGCCGGTCCGCTCGGCGCCCTGATGATGGTGTCGCGCGATCGCGACCTCGACGAAGCCGACTGGCGCGCGTTCGCACAAGGCGTCGGTACGCAGATCAGCCAGGTGCTGACGCTCGCCCGCGCGTACGCCGATCTCGAAGCCGCCGAGCGCAAAGCCGAGGCGCACGCAGCGCTGCTCGGCGCGGTCGTCGAGAGTGCGCCCGATTACGTGATGCAGCTCGATCGCGAAGGCAACATCGGGTTCGTCAATCGCGTCGATCCGCCGAACACGATCGAGCAGCTCATCGGCAAGAACTGGCTCGATCGCATCGCGTCGGATCAGCGCGACCTCGCACGCTCGGCGTTCGAGACCGTGTTGGTCAGCGGCCAACCCGTCGAGATCGAGCTCCGCCTGATCCGGCCCGATCATTCGACCGTGTTCTACGCGTGCCGGATCGGCGCGGTGAAGCAGAACAACACGATCACCGGCTGCGTGATCGTCGCGCGCGACGTCACCGACAAGAAGCAGACCGAGATGCAGCTGATGCTCGCCGACCGCATGGCGTCGGTCGGCACGCTCGCCGCCGGCGTCGCGCACGAGATCAACAACCCGCTCGCCGCCGTGATCGCGAACCTCGACATGGCCGAGCACGACATCACCGAGCTCGGCACGACGGCGAAGCTGCCGCCGGATCTCGTCGAGGAGATCCGCGACGCACGCATGTCGGCGGATCGCGTGCGCGAGATCGTACGCGACCTCAAGGTGTTCTCGCGCGCGCAAGAAGATCGCCGCGGCGCCGTCGACGTCGAGAAGGTCCTCGAGTCGACGCTGCGCATGGCGTGGAACGAGATCCGTCACCGCGCGAAGGTCGTCAAGACGTACGGCAAGGTCCCGCGCGTCGACGCGAACGAAGGCCGGCTCGGCCAGGTGTTCCTCAACCTGATCGTCAACGCCGTGCAGGCGATCCCCGAAGGCAACTACGACATCCACGAGATCCGCGTCTCGACGAAGATGGAAGGCGGCCAGGTCGCGATCACGATCGCCGATACCGGCTCGGGAATTCCGCCTGAAGTCCAGCGCCGCTTGTTCACGCCGTTCTTCACGACGAAGCCGGCCGGCGTCGGCACCGGGCTCGGCCTCGCGATCTCGCACCGCATCATCACGTCGCTCGGTGGCTCGATCGCGCTCGAGACCGAAGTCGGCAAAGGCACGACGTTCAAGGTCAAGCTGCCGGTCGCGCCGATGAACCTGCCGCCGGTGACGCAGAAGCTGCCATCACCGGCGCCCGCAGCTCGCCGCGGCCGCGTGCTCGTCATCGACGACGAAGACTCGCTGGTGCAGGCGATCAAGCGCTACTTGTCGCAAGACCACGAGGTCGACGGCATCACGTCGGCGCGCGTCGCCATCGAGAAGCTCGTCGCCGGCGAGAAGTACGACACCATCGTCTGCGACCTGATGATGCCGCAGGTCACCGGCATGGACGTCTACGCCGCCGTGGCGAAGCTCGATCCGGCGCTCGCCGAGAAGATGATCTTCGTCACCGGTGGCGCATTCACGGACAGCGCGCGGAAGTTCCTCGATTCGACGCCGAATCAGCACATCGAGAAGCCGTTCGACCTCAAGACGCTGCGCAATATCGTCAACGACATCATCCGCTGACGCGAAAACGCCGCGGCGCTTCGTGCGCTGCGGCGTTCGCCCGTATCTGGTGTTAGAACAGCGACGAGTACGCGGACGTGTTGCTGCCGTCGGGGTCGGGCAGCGACGAGAACTCCGAGTACGGCCGCGCCAGGTCGGTCGCGGTCGTGTGGTTATTGACGAGGTCGATCACGTACTGCGTGAGCGTCTCACCCGAGCCCGAGCCGGAGCCCGATCCGGAACCCGATCCCGATCCACTGCCCGATCCCGAGCCCATGCCGGCATCTTGATTGCCGTTGTTGCCGCCGTTGCCACCGCACGCGACGACCGCGGCGCTGACGAGCGCGAGCATGATCGCAAACCTCTTCACGTGCCCTCGTTACCCGGCGTCGGGTTGTTGAGGTACGGGAACACCGCCTGCAACATCTGCGCGTCGACCAGGGCGCCGTCGACGAGCGGGGCCGCGCGAATCGGTGCGTGGTCTTTGTCGAGCAAGAAGCCCATCGCGACGCGCAGCTCGATGTCGACGACGTCGTCACCGGGGCGGCGGCCGTTCGGGAAGCCTGCGGGATCGCAACCCGCCTGGCTGAGGTTCAACGCCGGGCCGTGCGCGTCGTCGACCGGAGTCGCGAAGCACGTCGCGGCGCCGAGACTCGATTGCGTCGCCTGCGCGGTCGCACCGACGGCGGTGTTGAGGCGCAGCGCTTCGAACAGCGTCGAGCTCAGCACGTTGACGCTCGGTACGCCGTTCAGGAACGCGGCGACCAGGTCAGCACGCGGGAACGTCGTCGGCGCGAGCATGCCCGTCGCACCGAACACCGCCTCGACGAGCGCGGGGATCGTCGGGTTGGTGACGTACGCCGCGAACTGCGCGTCGTCGGCCGGGTTGCTGCCGTTGAACTTGTCCTTGTCGGGCAAGCCGATCACGATCTCGTTGACCAGCGGAGCACCGAGGCGCGAGACCTGGACCCACGGGCCACCTTCGCGCGACGGATTCTGGAACGTCGCGGTCGGGTTGAGCACGCGCGCCTGGCGCATGCTCGCGGTCGTCCAGCCCGCGACGATCGGCTGGGTCGCCGACGCCGTGATGCACGACGCCGGTACTTCGATCGCCATCGTCGTGATGTTCTGATCGGCGGTGACGTTCTTGCCCTGATCTTGCGCACCGGTCAGATCCGCCTCGCCGGAACCCGCCGTGACGCCGAGGGCAGACACGCTGAAGTTCACGAGGTCGAAGATCTGGCCGAGGTTGACCGCGAAGCCTTCGGCGCGCTGGCCGACGAACACGCGCGAGTGCGTGCCGGCCGCGACACCGGTCGGCGTGCAGCCGGGGATGTCGAAGTTCGCGATGAACTTGTTCGCGTACGTGCCGTAGTTGGCGATCGTCTTCATGCCGGCGTCGTCGAACGGCTTGTGGAACGTCGTCGAGCCGTCGGTCATGTTGGTGACGAGCGTCGGCGAGGTGGCGCGGCGCGGGCCGCGAACCACACCGAGCGTGTACGTCTCGATGAAGTTCTGCGCGGGCTCGCTGATGTTCGCGAGCGGACCGGCGGTCTGCAGCGGGATCGCGACGTTCGTGCCGCCGATGTTCAGCGCGATGCCGTTGCCGGAGTTGCCGAGCGTCTGGCTGAACTGGAACTGGAACGTCAGATCCTCGACGCCGTCGCCGGTGTTGTCGATCTGGATCTCGTACAGCGCGTCCGGATCGAGCGCGAAGAAGTTCGGGCCGCCGTACTTCGGTTGCAGCGGCACGTAGTTCGCCAGCAACGTGACGTAGCCGGCGCGGCCGCTCTCGTAGCTATTGAACATGTAGAAGTCCGTGCCATCGACCTTGGGATTCTTGGTGATGAACGGAGCCTCGCGGTGACTCGACGCGCTGACGATGTTCGGCGTCAACGCCGTGGCGAGAGCGAGTGCTCCGCCAATCCAACAATCACGTAGCTTCATACAGTCCTTTCTCGTTTGGTTCAGAGAGCCTTGAAGGTGGAGAAAATTCGGTCGCGTTCGTCGCGGTGCTTGTCCGCGTTCGCGACGGTGACGAGCGTCGTGCCGTTGACCTCGCGCTTCGCGTCGGGGACGAGCTTCGAATACTTGGTGTCGAGCAACTTCGCGCCGGCGATCGCGGCGTCGTGCGACGGGTACTCGCAGACGGCGATCGCGACGGTGTCCTTGGTGACGCCGAGCATGCAGTACGACGCTGCAGCGGTGCGCGCGAGCACTTGATGCTTGGTCGTCAGCTCGATGCCGCTCTGCGCGATCGAGTCGAACACCTTCTCGACCGGCAGCTTGACGGTGGCGCGATGCGACGTCTCGCTCGACAGCATCGGCGGTAGTGCGGCGAGACCTTGCAGGTCCTTCGTGCCGGGAATACCGGTCGGGTCGTTCACGAAGCCGGGTGCCTGCTGCGGCAGTGGTGCCGGAGCAGGCGGCGCGGCCGCCTCGTGCTTGCAGGCGACGAACAGAAGACAGACGGATAGCGTTGCAAACGTGCGCATGGATCTCCTCGGCGGTTAGACAAAGCAGCGCTGGTAGGACCAGATCGCGGCAATACAGGCGACGGCGCCGGACCCGCCCCACAGCAGCGCCTGGTAGGCGAGCGTGCGGCGGATCAGATACAGCACCGGGATAGTTACGAGCACGATGGCCGCTTGGCCGATCTCGACGCCGACGTTGAAGCCGAGCAGCGCGCCGATCAGCTCGCGCGACGGCAGGCCGAGATCGATCAGCACGCTCGAGAACCCGAAGCCGTGCAACAGACCGAGCGCGAACGCGACGGCCCAGCGCGCGTCGACGGTGCGGAACAGGTTGTTGAGCGCGGCGGCGACGACCGACAGCGCGATCGCGGTCTCGACGAAGCGCGACGGCAGCGAGATCAAGCCGACCGCCGAGATCACGAGCGTGATCGAGTGCGCGAGCGTGAACGCGGTGACGGTCTCGAGCACTTCGACCGCGACGTCGCGCATCGACGTCGCCGCTTGCCAGCGCGCCCGCTTGGTCTGGAAGACCGCCGGCAGCACGAGGCAGAGCAAGAACAGGATGTGGTCGATCCCGCCGAAGATGTGGAGCACGCCCTCGCGCACGAACGAGCCGACGCTGGTGTGATCGCCGAGCTCGATGCGAATCGGCGAGCCGTCGCGCACGACGATCGTCTGCGCGCCGACGTGGATCAGGCCGCGATGCTGCGCGTCGAGATCGAACAATAGATTATACGTGACGAACAGCTCGCTCTGAGCGTGCCCGCAGGCTGCGGTCAGCGGCTGCGACCAGTACGCGCCGTCGCTGAGGTTGACCAGCTGCGCGGTGCCGAGCGTGATCGAGCAGCCCGCGATCGCGATGCGCGAGCGCACGTAGTCGGCGATCCGCGGCGACGCGGCTTGCAGCTCGCCCCACGTGATGCGGCCGTCGCCGTTGTCGATCTGCAACGCGCCGTCGAGATCGCGCACGGCGATATCGAGCCGGCCGGTGACGTGCGCACCGTCGGCGCTGAGCGCCAAATGCGCGTCACTCGGTTTGTGAGCCCATGCCGTCGCGCACAGCGCGAGCAAGATGACGAGCGATCTCATCGCAAGCCTCCGAGGAAATGATCGAGCCGTGCATCGACGACGCCGTTGGCGCTCGCCCATGCGATGACCGGAGCGGCGGCCGCGCGATCGCCAGCGGCGGTTGCCGCCTCCGCGAGCAGCCGCGCGTCCGCCAGCTCCTTTTGAACGTCCCAGTTCGCCTTCGCGAGCACGAGTGCGCGCGACGCATCGCCGTCGACGGCGAGCACGAACATCGCCTCTTCGCGCATGTGCACGCGGTCGCCACGCTCGGCGGCCGCGGCGATGCGATCGTGCATCTGCTGAGCGAGCGTGCCGGCATCCGGGCCGTGTGCGGCGTGCTCCGCGATCGCGCGGCGCACGAGCAAGTTGTCGATCTGCTCGAACCCGGCGCACAGCTTCGAGGCCGCGGCGGGATCGTGCTCTTGCATCAACACGTCGGCGAGCGCGGCGCGCGTGTACGCGTCGGTCGGATCTGCGGCGAGCACACGCTCGAGCAACACTCGCGCCGCCGGCTCGTCGCCGCGCTGGATCGCGAGCTCGGCGAGCGTCGTGGTCGCCCACAGCTGCAAGCCGGCATCGCCGCGTGCGTCGTCGATCGCGTGGGCGAGCTCGGCATAGGCCTCGGCGGCGTGACCGGCGAGCGCGTCGAGCGGGGCTTTACAGGCCGCCGCGACGATCTCAGGCGCGAGGCCGCCGACCGCCGCGCAGCTCGCACGCGCGGCCGGATAATCGGCGGTGACGGTCGCGACGACGGCGCGGGTGAGCTGCGCTTGCGCGTCGTTCGGCCGGATCGCGATCAGCTGATCGAGATCGGCGCGCGCCGCGTGAAAATCGTGCAGCGATTGCTCGATCGTGGCACGGAGCAGCAGCACGTCGGGCGGCGGCGTGGCCATCGCCCACCAGCGGCCGAGCGTCGCTTCGGCGCGGCCGAGATAGCGCGGATCCGACAGCGCGCGTGCACGGCCGATGTCGGCGCGCGCGAGCGCGACGGCGAGCTCGACGCGATCGGGCGACTGCGCGAGCAGCTGGCGCTCGGCGACCTCGTTCGGATCGCGGCGCGGCACCGACGCGACGACCCGGCTCGGATCGTCTGGCGTGTACGGCCGAGCGGCCGCATTGGCCTTGTTCGGCGCGAAAAAAGCCGCGAGCGTCAGGGCCGAAGCGAGCCCGACTGCACCCAGCGCGAGCACGTACGCCTTCCGGCGACCGGTATCCCTCACGCCGACACTTACGAGCGGTTACCGAAACCGGATCGTATAGTCGCCAACGTGGCTGAAACCGCGAGCGAGTACGACTACATCGTCATCGGCAGCGGCTTCGGCGGCAGCGTCGCCGCGTGTCGGCTCGCTGAAAAAGGCTATTCCGTCGCGGTTGTCGAGATGGGCAAGCGCTGGAAGCCCGAAGACTTCCCGAAAACGACGTGGAACCTGCGGCGCTGGCTGTGGCGGCCGCGGCTGGGGCTTTACGGCTTCTACAACATGCGGCCGTTTCGCCACGTGATGATCTTGTGCGGCAACGCGGTCGGCGGCGGCTCGATCACCTACGCGAACACGCTGCTGTCGCCGCCCGATTCGGTGTGGAGCGAAGGCAGCTGGCGCGGGCTCGCCGATTGGGAGCGCGAGATGCCGGCGCACTTCGCGACCGCGCGCAAGATGCTCGGCGTCACGCAGAACCAGATCCTCGGCGACGCCGACACCGTCCTCAAGCAGATGGCCGATGCGCAGGGCGTCGGCGATTCGTTCTACAAGACCGACGTCGCCGTGTACTTCGGCGACGGTCCCGGCAAGAAGCATCCGGATCCGTTCTTCGGCGGCGAGGGCCCGGAGCGCACCGGCTGCGTCGGCTGCGGCGGTTGCATGGTCGGCTGCCGCTTCGGCGCGAAGAACACGCTCGATCTCAACTATCTCTACTTCGCCGAGAAGCGCGGCGCGCGCGTGCTCGCCGAGACGCGCGTCACCGAGATCGTGCCCGTCGGCGACGAGTTCGACGTGACGATCGAATCGTCGACGGCGCGCGTGATGAAACGTCGCAACACGCTGCGCGCGAAGCACGTGATCGTCGCGGCGAGCGCGCTCGGCTCGATGGACTTGCTGATGCGCAATCGCAAGAACTTGCCGAAGCTGTCGGCGAAGCTCGGCGCCGACGTGCGCACCAACGCCGAGTCGCTGATCGGAGTCCGATTTCCGGACAATCGATTCGACATGTCGAAAGGGATCGCGATCGGCTCCGGCATTTATTTGGATCGCTTCACGCACATCGAAGCGACGCGCTATTCCGCCGGCTCCGACGTGCTCGGCCTGCTCGCGACGTTGCTCGTCGACGGCCGCGGTTTCGGCCGGATCTTGAAGTGGATCGGCGCGGCGTTTCGCCATCCGATCAAGTTCGCACGCGTGACGTGGCCGTTCGGGTTCGCGAAGCAGACGCTGATCTTGCTCGTGATGCAGACGATCGACGCGACGTTGAAGTTCCGGCTCAAGCGCCGCTGGTGGTGGCCGTTCGGCGCGCATCTCGCGAGCGAAGGCACGCGGATCCCGACGAACATCCCGCAGGCGAACGCGTTCGCGCAGAAAGCCGCCGAGCAGCTCGGCGGGATTCCGATCACGTCGAACGCGGAGATCTTGTTCGATCTGCCGATGACCGCGCACTGCATCGGCGGCTGCGTGATGGGCACCGATGCGGAGCACGGCGTGATCGACGCGCAGCATCGCGTGTTCGGCTATCCGAACCTGTACGTGATCGACGGCTCTGCCGTCGGCGCGAACCTGGGCGTCAACCCGAGCCTGACGATCACGGCGCTCGCCGAGCGCGCGATGTCGTTCGTGCCGCCGAAGGCTTAGCCGACGATGTTCGGCGGCGGATCGACCGTGCGAATGTCGTAGCCGTGGTCGCGCTTCAGTAATGCCGCGACGTGCTCGCGCCCGCCGACGACGTCGATGCGTCGAATCGCTCTGGGCAAGTACGTGCGCGGATTGCCGAGGCCCTCGTCGGCGATGGGCCGGATTCGCGCGAGGTCGGGCTCGTCACGGCGCAGCTCGACCTCGAAGCCCTTCGTGCAGCGCAACAGCTGCAAGTGCGGCAGTCGCTCCCACAGTTGCAACACGACGTCGGCGTCGCCCCAGAGCTCGAGCTCGTCGATTTGCTCGATGACGCGCGCCGGCAAGCGCTCGAACGTGCTCCTGATGCAGCCGATGCTCGTGATCAGCGGATGCGTGCCGAGATAGCGCGCGAATGCGAGGTCGCGCTTGCCGGCGCCGGCGCGGGGCGCATTTCGAAACATCCGCAGCGCGCGCAACTGCGGTAGCTCCATCGCGGCGATGCGCTGCCAGTGCGAGTCGAACGTGACGTCGAGCTCGCAAATGCGATCGGCGAGCGGCCCCGCGAGCAAGCGCGCGATGCTCTCCGCTTCACCGTCGAGCGCATCGATCGTCGCGAGCTCGGGCTGATTCGCGAGCACTTCGCACCAATGTGCGACCGACGCGTCGAGCGCGAGCTTGGCCGGGAATCCGCGGCGAAACTCGACGCGTTTGCTGATCAAGCCGAGCACGCCCGTCCAGCCGTGGCCGTGCGCGCGCAGGAGCTCGCGAACGCGATCGGTCTCGCCGCGCAGCTGCAGCGCGATGAGCTCGCCACGCGGATCGCCGCGATCGATCAGCGCGTCGGCGAGCACGGCGCGCGGCGCATCGTCGTCGGGCGCCGCGTACACCGCGTCGAACACGCGATCGCGCTCGATCGGTCCGTGATGCTCGACCAGCGCGGGCGCGGTGGCCGCGATCGGCGCGATCGCGCGCGCGATCCGCGGGTCCGGCGCCAGCTTCGCGAGCGCGTCCAGGCGCGCGGCGAGGCCGTGCTCGCCACCGGCGCGATCGAACACGTGATCGAGGCACCACGCGCGCGCTTTCGGATCCGGCACGAGCTCGAGCCACATCGTTTGCTCGG
>DASXEF010000813.1:0-1598 GCA_036490255.1 Kofleriaceae bacterium | reverse complement strand
CGTCGCGTCGAAGTGCGGGAACACGCCGCAGTACGCGACGCTCGAGGCGCTGCAGAAGAAGTACGCAGCGAAGGGCTTCACCATCGTCGGCTTCCCGTGCAACCAGTTCGGCGGCCAGGAGCCCGGCACGTCGGCCGACATCCAGACGTTCTGCGCCACCAACTACGGCATCACGTTCCCGATGATGGAGAAGAGCGACGTCAACGGCGACAACCGCAACGCGGTCTACAAGGCGCTGACGCCGATCAAAGACGCGTCGGGCCACGACGGCGACATCCGCTGGAACTTCGAAAAGTTCATCGTCTCGGCCGACGGCAAGTCGATCACGCGGTTCTCGCCGAAGCAGAAGCCGGATGATCCGTCGGTGATCGCTGCGGTCGAAAACGCGCTGCCGAAAACCTAGTCAGCCGCCACGACCTGCACTTCGGCGAACACGCCGTAGTGATCGCTCGCGCAGATGTCGTCATCGCCGTCGCGCTCGGTCAGCACGACGTTGCACGCGTGGATCGTGCCGCGGCCGTCTTTCTTGCGCGTCGTCACGAGCACGAAGTCGATGCGGCGATCGAGATCGAGCGAGCGCAGCGGACGGGTCAGACGATTCTCGCTCGACCAGGTGATGCCGTGAGCGGGGCCCTCGCCCGGCTCGGGCTCGCGATGCAAGCGCAGCCACGCGTCTTGAAAGTGGGTGCGCTTGCCGGCGAGCGTCGTCAGCCCGCGCATGAAGCGGAGCTCGTCGGAATCGGGCGTCGCGTTGAAGTCGCCGCACAAGATCTGCGGCGCGTCCGTGTTGTCGCGACCGCACGCGCGGATCGCGGCATCGATCGCGACGACTTGCTGCTCGCGCGCGACGCCGTCGTCGAGCCGGTAGTGCAAGTGCGTGACGTGCACCCAGATCGGACCGCCCGCTGTGGCGACGCGACCCGACAGCAAGATCCGCGTGTCGGCCGGTCGCGCTTCCGGCAACACGAGCGCCCGCTGCTCGACGAGCGGCGCCTTCGTCAAGATCGCGAGGCCCTCTTCGCCGGCGGTCGCGTAGCCGTGCTCGCCGGCGCGCCACGAGCTCGCCGGCGCGTAGTGCGCGTGCATGCCGAGCTTGTCGGCGAGCGCGTGCGCGGTCGTGCGGCCGTCGTGCGGTTTGACCTCTTGCATGCACACGACGTCGGGATCGATCGCGTGCAGCTGGCGCGCAGCCAGCGCGAGCCTGCGATCGAGCGGCGCCTCGGTGCCCCAGAAGTTGATCGTGACGACGCGCAGGTTCACGGCGGCGTCACGCACACGTAGGCGATCACTTCGTTCGGATCGGTCGGCTGACCGTTCGTCCACGTCGTGCCACAGCCACCGCTGTTCGACGCGGGGTCGGCCATGATCGCGTAGCTGCCGGCGGTCGGGAACGTCACCGCCATCGTCGTCGACATCGCGCCGGCGATCGCGATGTTCATATTGTTGCCGACGGCCGTGCCGGCGAACGCGCAGCCGATCTTGGCGACGTTCGTGCCGATCTGCAGCTGCAGCGGGCACGTGTTGCCCTGCGAGCACGGCTCGCCGACGGTGTCGCCGAACGTGAATTGCAACGAGCCGCCGGCCGCGACGTTTGCGAG
>DASXEF010000809.1:0-5748 GCA_036490255.1 Kofleriaceae bacterium | reverse complement strand
CGCTGTTCACGCTCGATTCGAGCAGCTGGGAGACGCGGCAACACGCGGCAGCACCCGGCGTCGCGGTCGTCGCAGCCGACGAGCGCGCGGCGTAATCGCGTCTTCATCGCGGCTCATGCAGGCTTAACGCAGCGCCGCGGGCGGCGGGCTCACGCTGGTCGAATGAAAGTCGCGATCGCCGTCGCGCTGACCGCGTGCATGTCGCCCGATCCGCAGCAGCTCGCGCGTCGCTACGAAGCCGCGAAGTACTGCCCGCGCGATCGCGTGCACGTCGCGGCGATGCCCGAGCTCGGGCTCGAGCCGCTCCACCCGCTCGCCGTGCCGCGCGAGCCGTGGCACGAGCCGAACCTGCCCGCCGACGTCGCCGCCGATCCGGCGCGGCACCGCGTGTGGCAAGCCGAGCGCGACGCCGCGGTTCGCGCGTGGCAGGCGCGCCAACACGTGACCGATCGCGCCGACGATCGCGAGCGTGCGATCCCGATCTACGCCGCGACCGGGTGTGGCGGCACCGAGCTGTACGCATGTCGCTCGTATCGCCACGGGTTCGGCTGCAACCCGATCGACGCCGCGTGGTTACCGACGGAACGCCTGATCTGCCGCGACGGTCGAGCCGTCCACGCGATCGGCGATGCGATCGGCTGCGTCGACGGCGCGCTGGTCGTCGATCCGTTTGCGTGCGCGGCGACGTGCGACACCGCCGACAGCTGCGCGCGTGCGTGCACCGACGATCGCTGCCGGCTCGCGTGCTCGGAATCCGCGGTCGCGTGCGGTACCGAGTGCTTCGATGCGGCACGCGACGGCTGCGTCGCCGCCGGCCTCGATCGATTCGGCTTGTGCGCCGGCATCACGACGCAGGCCGCACAGCTCGACGCGACGCGGCTATCGATCGCGAAGACGGTCGCGACCGCGCGCGCGCAACTCGATGCCGCGCACCGTTAGCGCTATTGCGTCTTGAGGAACGCTTCGACGCCCGGAATCTGCGCCTGCTTCTGCGCCGAGCACAGATCGAGCTCCTCGAGCGCCTGCGCGAGCGCGCGCGGGCCGCCGTCGATGCTCGCGAACTTCGGCGTGAAGAACGCGGAGACCTCGGCTTTCTTGCTCGAGTCGCACGGGATCGCCGCGAGCTGCGCCATGAACGGCTTGAACTGCGCCGGCAAGCGCTTCATCAGCTCGTCGAAGTGCTGCTCGACAAGCGCGAACGTGGTTTGCCGCGTCTTCGGATCCTGGAAGCCGGCTTCCATCAGCGCGAGCCCTTCGCGCAGCTCGAACTCGTCGGTCAACATGATCTGCAGCGCCTGCGCCTGGATCTTCGGGTCGTAGAACGCACCCATCGCGGAGAGCAGACGCGTGCGCTCCGGCCGGTCCTTCGCCTTTTTCGCCGCGTCGTAGAGCCGATCGAACAGCTTCTGGTCGCCGTACCGCGCGGCGGTGAACAGCACCGTGCCGACCATCTCGGGCTGGACCGCCTTGTGATCGTCGAGCCACTTGTTCGCGAGCTCGGTCGCCTGCTTGTCGAGATCCTTGTCCTCGCCACGACCCGCGACGAGGCCGATCAGCGACGGTCGCAGATCCTTCGTATTTTGATCCTCGCCCGGCTTCGCCGCCCAGCCGAGCTCGTGCGCGCGCTGCTGATACAGCTTGCGAATGAACCGCTGATAGTTCGGCCGTAGCTTGTCGCTGACGAGCTCGTCGAGCCCCGCGACGATACCGATCGACGCGTCGACGATGTGATGGTTCTTGTCCTTCGACAGCTCTTGCACGAGTTGCAGCGCGACCGACGTCTGCACGGCGCCGCTCGTCACCAGCGCCTCGACGTCACTGACCAGGCCGACGCGCTCGGGCAGGCTCAGCGCCTTCGTGTTCGCATCCAGGTTCTTGAGCAGATCGCCTTGCGGCAGGAACCGGTAGTAGCCGAGCTCGCCTTCGTTCGGCAGCACCCACGCCGGGCAGCTCTTCGCGGAGAGCGCGAGCTCGCCGGTCGGCTGATCCAACGTCGTGCAGTCGCGACCCGAAGTCTTGCCCGAGCCCCAACGCACGCAGACCGGAATGGTCCACGTGCGCTTCGGATCGACCTTCGAGCCGGTCGGCACGTAGCGGCGTTGCTCGAGCTCGAGCTTCGGCGCCGTCGCGGTCGTGCAATCGAGCTTGACCGAAACCAGCGGCACGCCCGACTGCAGCACGAACGAGTCGAACAGCGGCTTCATGTCTTTACCGGCCGCTTCGGTCATCGCGCCGACGAAGTCGTCATACGTCGCGTTCTTGAACGCGTGCTTCGCGATATACGCGCGCACGCCCTTTTGAAACACTTCGGGCGTCATCGCGCGCTCGATCATCGTCAGCACCGCTTCGCCCTTCTCGTAGGTGATCGTGTCGAACGCGTTGACGATGTCGCTCGTCGTCTCGATCGGCTGGCGGATCTTGCGCGCCGTATCCAAGCTGTCGTTGCCCATCACGCCCGACTTCGCCTGAACCTCGGCGACGTCTTGATCCCACGTCGGCTCGAGCTGCGCGGTCAGCTTCGATTCCATCCAGCTCGCGAACGATTCGTTGAGCCAGGTGTCATCCCACCACGCCATCGTGACCTTGTCGCCGAACCACTGGTGCGCCATCTCGTGCGCCGCGACGGTGACGTACAGCTCTTGCTTCGCCCGCGTCAACTCCTCGGGCTGGGTCATGATGATCGACTCGCGATAGGTGATGAGGCCGGGGTTCTCCATCGCGCCCGCGTTGAACACCGACACGGCGAGCGCGTCGAGCTTCGGATACGGATACGGCGTACCGAAGTAGTCCTCGAGCCCGTCCAAGATCCGCTTCGTCGTCTTCGCCGGATACGCGACGTCGGCGGTGTGGCCCTTCGGCACGACGATGCGAATCGGCCCGCCCGCGCGCGTCTTGCCGGCGTCGACGAACTCGAACGGGCCGACCGCGAACGCGACGAGATAACTCGGCAGCGGCAGCGTCTCGGCGAACTTCACCGACTTCATGCCGTTCGCTTCGGGCGTCTCTTTTTCGATCGGCGTGTTCGACACGACGACGAGCGGCGCCTTCGTGTGGATCGTGACCTGCCACGGAATCTTGTACGACGGCTCGTCGAAGCACGGGAACGCCTGGCGCGCGTCCGTGTTCTCGAACTGCGTGAACGCGTACCAATCGTCGCCCGACTTCGCGGTGTAGATGCCGTCGCCGTCGTCGCGATGCATCTTGCCGCGATACGCGATCGCCAACGTGGCGTCGCCGATCGGCAGCTCGTGCTCGAACGTGAGGCCGAGGTAGTTCTTCACCGCCGGCAGCGCGGTCGCCTTGATGACCTGGCCGTTGATCGTCATCGCCGCATCGTCGACGGTGATCTCGGATGCGTTGAGCCACAGCGTCGTGATCGGTTTGTCGACGTGGAGCTGCGTCGTGATCTTGCCCGAGAAGTCTTCGATGTTCGGATCGAGCGTCAGCTCGACCTGCTCGTGCGTCGGCGTCGCGTCCTTCGGCAGCCGCAGCTCGGGCGGCTTCGGCGGCGTCGGCGGCGTGGTCGGCGTTGCCGGCGTCGTCGATGCCGTGGTGGTGGTGGTCGTTGGTGTCGCCGGCGAGCCGCCGCACGCGGCGAGCACGGCGGAAGCGGCAAGCGCGAACGCGCGAGACGTGGTCATGCGCGGAGCATCTGGCTCGTCGGTGACGAGCGCCAGATGCGACAACACAGATTTCGCCTGTCGCACGCTGTCGCACGACTGGGGGCACGAGCCCGCGTTTGGGGGGCACGGGCCGCAGCTCGGCGTGCGTTTTCGCGTCTGCGTCGCGGCGCGAGAGCTGCAGTCCGATCCGCGCGATGAAATGGATCGTTCTAGTCGCCGCGATCGGCTGCGGTCACGACGGCGCGAGCTCGAGCAGCGACGCGCCGGCCGTCGGCGCACCCGACCCGTGCATCGCCGCCGGCACGTGCACGCCCGGCACGTGGTTCGACGTCACGCCCGCGGCGATGACGATCCCGCAATACGGCCCTGGTCCGGTCGTCGCCGATCCGACGCGGCCGAGCGATCTCTATGCCGCCGGCGGTGGCTCCGGCGTGTGGAAATCGACCGACTACGGCAACACGTGGACGCAGACCAACACCGAGATCCCGTACGTGCCGATGGGCCTTGTCGTCGCGGTCACCGCCACGAGCGTGCTCGTCGCCGGCGAGAACGTGCTCTACAAATCGACCGACGGCGGCGTGACGTTCTCGATGTTGCCGAACCAGCTACCGGCGGAGCTGTATTCGCTCGAGGTCGATCCGTACGACGATCAGCATTTGATCAGCGGCCTGCACGAAGCCGACGGCCTCGTCGAATCGAGCGACGGCGGCGCGACGTGGACGATGCTCGCGAGCGCGAGCTTTCCGACCGGCGGCATCTCCTGGTATCCGTTCTTTCTCGATACCGGCAGTGCGGCGACGACGCGCACGTCATGGATCGCGATCGCGCAGGACGGCGGCAGCGTCGCCGTGACCAGCGACGGCGGATCGACCTGGACGATTCCGTCGGGCGTCGGCGGGTTGCAGCACGCGCACGGCAACGCGCAGATCTTTCAGCGCGGCCAGACCCTGCTCGTGCCGGGGATTTCGGGCTCGGCCGGCCAAGGCGTGTTTCGCAGCGACGATCTCGGCGCGACGTTTCAACAAGTGCTCGACGGCGCGTACTCGATCGCGTGGGGAACGCAGGCCAACGCGTACGCGATGTGGGGCTGGGCATGCGCCGATTGCGATCTCGGTGCGTCGTTCAGCACGGCGGCGTTGCCCGCGACCGCGACGTGGACGATGCCCGGCGTGCCCGACGCGCTGAACATCGGCGCGAATCACATCGCGATCACGAACGATCCGCAGCACGCGATCTTCGTCGGGACCGCGTGGTCGACCGGGATCTGGAAGTACATCGAGCCGTAGCTGCGCGATCACGCAACTTGTTGCGCGGTGCGCCGCGTGTGGTCGCGTAGTTACGCAGGCCCACATGTTGCCTATGGTCGGCTGCATGGGCTTGTTCGACAAAGTAAAGAAGATGGCAGAAGGGTTCGTTCCCGCGCAGCAGCAGTCGGCGGTGCAACCGCAACCGCCAGCGCCGCCGCCAGCGCCGCCGCCGCAAGACGATCTCGCCGGCTTCGATCCCGCTGATGATGAAGACGCGTTCTTCAACGCCGTACTGCACATGGAATCCGACGGTCAATATGGCGGCACCGACGAGTCGCGCGCGGAGATCTGCGCGCGCTACGGCATTCGCGATCGCACCCACTGGCACCGCGTGAAGGACGCGGTCTACGCGGTGCTCGCGGCCAAGTACGGCTCGTACGACGAGGTCGGCCAGCGCGAGATCAACTGGCGCACCGCGCAGATGACGCAGCACATGACCAGCAAGGTCGCGACGATGCAGTCGGCCGGCGGATTCACGCCCGTCGAAGCCATCGGCCTCGAGCAATGGGCCGCGGTCAACGCGGCGATCATCGGCGGTCAGACGCCGGAGGATCTGCTGCGCGGCGCGGGGATCGACGAAGCGCGCTGGAAGCGTGCGAGCGACGAGTGGAACGCGCGGATGGCAAAAGACACGACGTTCGCGATCGCGCAGGTCTACGGCAAAGCGTTCCAGGCGGCGTCGGCCGGGCAATACGGCATGTATGCGCGCGAAGCGACCGCCGCGCGCGCCGAGAACCGCGAGCTCGCGCTCGAGCCGCCGATGCCCTACGAGCGTTACTACGAGATCATGCTCGAGCAAAAAGCCGCGGGCATCACCG
>DASXEF010000801.1:0-3795 GCA_036490255.1 Kofleriaceae bacterium | reverse complement strand
CAAGTACGTGCGCGCTTCGGTGCAGGTCTTGAGCTGCTGCGCCGCGATCGCCGCGAAGTAGAGCCCGTCGTCGGCGAGATCCGACTGCGGCCACTTCTCGACGAGCTTCTGGTACGCGCCGATCGCGTGATCCCAGTCCTTCAGGTTCGAGTAGCACTGGCCCTTGAAGTACTGCGCGTTCGCCGCTTTCTCGTGGGTCGGGAACGAGCCGACGAGGCGCGTGTAGATGTCGATCGCATCGGCCCAGCGTTGCGCTTCGAACGCCTGGTTGCCAAGGCGCCATAGATCGTCGGGCGAGCTGTTCGCGCTGGGCTTGCCGCTCTCGAGCTGACCGATGCGCGCCTCGAGCCCGTCGAGACGCGTGTCGTTGTCTTTCTGATACTTGTCGAACGCGGTCTTGAGCTCGTTGATCGAGTTGTTGATCGACGTCGCGAGACCGTTCGCGGTGCGGACGTCGGTGCGGAGCTGATCGACGTCGGCGCCGATGTCGGCGTTGTTGCGCTTGAGGACCTTCGTCGCCTCGTCGATGACCTGCTGCAGCTGCTTGACCTGGTCGTCGAGCGCTTTCTCTTTCGTGCTGATCCGCGTGTTGAGCGAGTCGACGTCGTGACGAAGGCTTTCGCCTTCACTCTTGGTCGTGACCCAAAAGCAACCAGTCAGCAGGAGCGATGCAATTGCAGCGAGCTTCACGGTCATCTCCTAGCTAGTGCCACTGGAACTCGACGCGGCGGTCCTTGTCGTCGCCGAGCCCGGTCGGCTCGGTCTCGCCTTTGGGCACGACCTGCATGCGCGCGGGATCGGTGCCGAGGCGCGCGAGATAATCGGCGGCGGCCTGCGCGCGGCGCTCGGAGAGCGCGATGTTGTATTCCTCGGTGCCCGACGTATCGGTGTGACCGACGACGAAGACGTTCTTGCCCTTCGTCTTGTTGATGCATGCGCTGTCTGCATCGAGCCGATCGCGCTCGCTTGCTTCGATGCCGGAGCTGTCGAATGCGAAGTAGACGGTCGAGAGCTGACAACCTTCATTCGTGACCGGCTGATTTACCTTGCGGCAGTAGCCGTCCTTACAGTCTTCGTCGTCGGCGCACTGATCGTCTTTGGCGCACTTCTTGGCTTTGGTGCACGCGCCGGCGTTGCACGTGCCGCCGGGACCGCACTCGGAATCCGACGCGCACGGCTTGCACGATCCGGCCTGACAAACTTGGCCGACCGGGCACTGCTCGTCGTGCTCGCATTGCGAAGCCGCGACGCACGCGTGCTCGGCGCACTTCTTCCCGGCGCCGCATTGCGCGTCGGAGTTGCACTCGACGCATTTGTTGTCGCCGCAGACCAGCGGGGCCTTGCAATCCTTGTCGGAGTTGCACGTTGGGCCCTTCGGCTTATCGCCGCACGAGATCGCGCTCGCGATCGAGACGAAGCCGGCGATCGCGATCCACGCGCCGATGCGCGCTTGGTTCATAGCCTCGAAACCTAAATGGAGGCAGCACGTTAGTCAAATCTGCTAGGGTGCCACCGCATGCCGCGCAGCACGATTCTCGTCATCGATGACGAGCCGAACATTTTGACCACCGTGCGGCGGTCGCTCGAGCTGGAAGGCTACCAGGTCGAAGTTGCGGGCAGCGGGGCCGCAGGCCTCGCCAAGCTGAACGAGCACGACGTCGATCTCGTGCTGCTCGACGTGATGATGCCCGGCGAGACCGGGCTCGAGGTGCTCCCGAAGCTCCGCGCGGCACAGCCCGACCTGATCGTGATCATGATGTCGGGCAACGCGACGATCGAGACCGCGGTCCACGCGACCAAGGGCGGCGCGCACGATTTCATCGAGAAGCCGCTGTCGGGCGACAAGCTGCTCATCACGGTGCAAAACGCGCTCGCATACGCGCGGTTGCGCGGCGAGAACGCGCGGCTGCGCGGCCGTGCGGCCGAGTTCGCGATCGGCAAGAGCGCCGCGATGCGCGCGATCTTCGACAAGGTCGCGAAGACCGCGCCGTCGACCGGGCGCGTGCTGATCACCGGCGAGAACGGCACCGGCAAAGAGCTCGTCGCGCGCGCGATCCACGAGAAGAGCAAGCGCAAGGACGGACCGTTCATCAAGGTGAACTGCGCCGCCATCCCGTCGGAGCTGATCGAATCCGAGCTGTTCGGTCACGAAAAGGGTGCGTTCACCGGCGCGACGCAGCAGCGCCGCGGCAAGTTCGAGCTCGCCGATGGCGGCACGCTGTTTCTCGACGAGATCGGCGACATGAACCCGAGCGCGCAGGCCAAGGTGCTGCGCGTGTTGCAAGAGAACGAGCTCGAGCGCGTCGGCGGGGCCGAGACGATCAAGGTCGACGTGCGCGTCGTCGCCGCGACGAACAAGGATCTCTCCGCGGAGATCGCCGCGTCGCGATTTCGCGAGGACTTGTTCTATCGGCTCGCGGTCGTGCCGATCGAGCTGCCGCCGTTGCGCGGCCGTCGCGAGGACATTCCGATGCTCGTCGACCACTTCGTCGAGCAGGTGTGCGCCGACAACGACCAGCGCACGAAGAAGGTCGCGTCGGGCGCGATGACGCTGCTGATGCAGCACGATTGGCCCGGCAACGTGCGCGAGCTCAAGAACGTCGTCGAGCGCCTCGCGATCCTCACCGGCGATGCCGAAGTGATCGGCGAGCCCGATGTCGGTGATGCCCTGCCTCGCGTCAAAGCCGTCAAAGCCGAGTTCGCGCGCGGCACGCCGTTCAAGGATCTCGTCGCCGCCGCCGAGCGCGACATCATCGTGGCCGCGCTCGAAGCGAACGACAACCACGTCTCCAACACCGCGCGCGAGCTGCAGCTCGAACGCAGTCACCTCTACAAGAAGATGCGCGCTCTCGGCATCGATCACCGCGCCGACGACGACGGGGACGGTGTCCATTAGCGCAACTTCGGTCGCGTAACATCGCGACATTGTTGACCGTCGAGGGACGGACTAAAGTTAGTGGGCGAACGGCGGGTAGATCACCCGCGCGCGAACCGCAGCGTGCGGGGTCGCGGAGCTCGCGTCGTCCCACGCGACCGCGAACGCGCTGCCCAGCGCGGCGACCGCGGGCGAATCCTGATCGCCATCGGTCGTGGTCGGGATCTCGAACGGCGGATCGATGATCGCGCCGGTCGCATCGACGACCGCGCCGTACACGTCCATGGTGCCGGCGCACGGCCCGGCTGATCCGTCGGCGCATTGCTGCCACGCGATCAGCGTCGCGCCGTCATCGCGCGTCGCGATGCCGAAGCCTTGCGCGCCGACCGAGAAATCGGCGCCGGTTGCCGAGCTGATCGTCGTCGGAGCTTGCGTGAGCAGCTGACCGGCGGCGTTCGTCGCGAGCAACACGATCTGGCCGCCCGTCGTGCCGTCGGCGGTGATCATGCGAACCGCGACTCCGAAGCCCGCGCCGAGTGTCGCGACGCGCGCTTGCTCGATCGTGTAGCCGGTCGGCGCCGCGAACAGCGTCGCTTCCGGGCCGTTGAACGCGCCGGTCGTCGTTGCCGAGCGCGCGTGGACCGCACCGTCGGTGATCCACGTGTACAACACGCTCGAGCCGTTGTCGGCGATCGCCGCGCGATGGGGACCTTCCGAGGCGCCCACGATCGTCGACGCGGTCTGCACCGCGCCGACCGGCGTGCAATCCGGTTGCGCGACGACCGTGCGGATCGCGACGCTCGGCGCGGTTACCTGCCACGAGATCGCGAAATCTCCCGACGACAGCGGCGCGACCATCGCGACGTCCGCGGCATCGGTCGACAGCGTGGCCTGGTTCGCCGCCGCGAGCGCGCCCGACG
>DASXEF010000799.1:0-1646 GCA_036490255.1 Kofleriaceae bacterium | reverse complement strand
TGCGCTGGTCGTCGTCACGCGTGGCGCGTGGTGGCAGCGCACGGCGCTCGCACTCGCGCTCGTCGTCGGCGTTTCGGTGACGACGCGCATCGTCGACCGGGTCCTCGTCGAGAACGACACACACCTCTGGCAGCAGCAGCTGATGGTGATGGATACGGTCGGCACGCTGCGCCGTGCGAAGCTCAAGAACGTCGACACGCTCGAGCACGCGTTCGCCGGCCTGCCGGTGATCGTCGATCCGCCGACGCTCAAAGCGCGCGTGACCTCATCGGTCGACGCGCTGATGTGGTGGCCGCTCTCGAACGGCGACGCACGCATCCTCGATCCGGTCATCGACGACGCCGAATCCGCCGCGCTCACCGCCGATTGGCGGCACACGATCAGCGCGCATCACCGCGCGTACTACGCGCATCGCAAGACGATGGCAAAGGGACTGCTCGGGCTCACGAACGTGTGGGACCCGGTCTTCGACAGCCTCGGCGACTGGGACCTGCTGGCCGAGCTGCACCACCGCGCGACGTCGTCGGATTGGGAAGACAACATGCGCGTGATCGTGCGCGGGTTCGCGGCCACGCCGCTGTTCAGGCCGTGGCTGTACATGGTGCTCGCGATCGCAGCGGTCGTGCTCGCCCGCCGCCGGCCCATTCCACGCGCGTTCGCGATCAGCGGGCTCGCCTGGGAGCTCGCGATGTTCGTGTTCGCGCCGGGCACCGACTATCGGTTCTCGCACTGGCTTGTCGTCGCGACGTGCGCGTCGCTCGCGTGGCTCGCTGCGGCACGTCTCGCACCGAGTCGCAGCGATGACGAAGGCTGAACCGACGGCGCGACCCGCGTACGACCGCGGCGACGTGGCGATGTTGCAGTCGCGCGCGCCTCAAGCCGCCGCGTTCGCGCGGCAGATCCTCGATACGGTGCGGCCGTTCATGGCCGCCGCGCCGTGCACGGCGATCGACATCGGCTGTGGCTACGGTCACACCGCCGCCGAGCTGTCGCGCAGCTGCGCGCAAGTCGTCGGCATCGAGCCGTTCGACGCCCTCGCGAGCCACGCGCGCGAGCTCGCACGAGAGCACCCCAACCTCGAGATCCGCCACGGTAGCGTGTACGATCTCGCGGACGTCGATACCTACGACCTCGCCGTGCTCGACAACGTGCTCGAGCATCTTCCCGATCAGCCCGCAGCGCTTGCCGCGATCGCGCGGGCACTCCGGCCGGGTGGAGCATTGTTTCTGCTCGTCCCCAACAAGCTGTGGCCGGTCGAGGTGCACTACCATCTCCCGTTCCTGAGCTATTTGCCGTTGTCGCTCGCGAATCGCTATCTGCGCATCGCCGGCAAAGGAACCGACTACACGGATGCGAGTTACGCACCGACATATTGGCGATTGCGCCGTTTGCTCGATGCCGAGCCGACGCTCGACTATCACTTCACGCTGCCGTCGAACCTGTCACTCGCGGCGGGAGGCAACGCGCTCCACTACAAGCTCGGTGCAGCCGCGTTGCGTCGGTTTCCGGCGCTGTGGGCGATCTCGAAGGCGTTGCTCGTGATCGCGGTCAAACATGGCTGACGCGCCACCGATCGTCTCGGTCGTGATGCCGGTGTTGAACCCGCATCCGGTTTATTTTCGCGAAGCAGTCGCGAGTGTGCTCGG
>DASXEF010000783.1:0-5168 GCA_036490255.1 Kofleriaceae bacterium | reverse complement strand
AGAACGTGTGCACCGAATCGATGAAGCCGGGCGAGTGCGCGAGCTCGCGGCTATGGCCACCGATCACGGTGCCGGCGATCGCGACGCCGAGCGACGCGCCGGTCTGCCGGCTCGTCGATGCGAGCGCCGACGCGACGCCGGCTTGCTCGCGCGGCATGCCGGAGACCGCGGTGTTCGTGATCGGCGTGTTGACGAGGCCCTGGCCGCAGCCGAACAAGCCGTACGCGATGCCGACGACGACGAAGCTGGTCTCGAGCCCGACCTGCGTGAAGACCGCCGACGCGAGCGCGAGCGCGGTGCCGGCACCGACGATCGCCCAGCGTACGTGACCGGCGCCGACGAGCCGGCCCGACAGCGGCGCGAACACGAGCAGGCCGAGCGCGACCGGCAGCATCTGCAAGCCGGCGCGCAATGCCGACAGGCCACGCGCGTCTTGCAGGTACAGCGCGCTCAGGAATAGAAAGCCGCTGAACGCGCTGAACGCGACGACCGCGAGCACGATCGCGGAGGCGAACGGGATGCTCTTGAAGAACGCGAGCTCGACCAGCGGCTGGTCGCGACGGCGCTCGTACGGCACGAAGATCGCGAGCGAGATCGCGGCGACCGCGAAGCCGGCGAGCACGCCGGGCGAGGTCCAGTGACGCTCGGGGCCTTCGATCAGCGCGGCGATGAGGCCGGCGAGCATGAGCGCGATCAAGATCTGGCCGACCGGATCGAAGCGCCGCGGCGACGGCGCGCGCGATTCGGGGACGAACTTCGCGGCGAGAATGATTGCCGCGATCGCGACCGGCACGTTGATCCAGAAGATCGATCGCCAGCCGACGTGATCGACGAGCACGCCGCCGAGCAACGGGCCGATCGCCATCGAGATACCGAACACGGCGCCCCACGTGCCGATCGCGCGGGCACGCGCCTTCGGCTCGGTGAACACGTTGACGATGATCGACATCGCGACCGGGTTCAACATCGCGCCGCCGAGCGCCTGCACGATGCGAAACGCGACGAGCGCGCCGATATTCGGCGACACGCTGCACAGCAGCGAGCCGGCGCCGAACAGGCCCAAGCCGGTCTGGAACACGCGGCGGCGGCCGATGCGATCGGCCATCGAGCCGGCGAGCATCAAGAACGACGCGATCGTCAGCGTGTAGCCGGCGAGCGACCATTGCAGGCCGGCGACGGAGGCGTGGAGCTCGCGCTTGATGGTCGGCAACGCGACGTTGACGATCGTCACGTCCATCGACACCAAAAACAGCGAGCTACAGCAGATTGCGAGGACGAGGTTGGGCCGAACGTCAGCGCCCTTGCGGGTCACGCCACCGCCTCGACATCGAGGATGCCCTCGATCGAGCCTTGGCCCTGGCGCAGCAAACGGATGGTCTCGCCGTCGACCTCGATCACCGTCGACGGCTCGGCGGGCGTCTGCGCGGCGTCGATCACGACGTCGATCGCGCTGCCGAAGACTTCGAGGATCTCGTCGGCGTCGCGACATGGCGCGACCTCGACGTCGGCGGCGTGCGGCATGATCGCGCTCGTCGTCAGCAGCGGCCGGCCGAGCTCTCTGCACAGCGCCTGCGCGATCGGGTGGCTCGTGATGCGAATGCCGACCGTGCGGCGCTTGGCGTCGGTCAGCGTGCGCGGCGTCGCGCGGGTCGCCGGCACCACGAGCGTGTACGGCCCGGGAAAGATCCGCTGCGCGAGCCGGAACGCGGTCTGCGAGAACCGCCCGAACTCCGATGCCGCACGCAGATCCGGGCAGATCAACGCGAGCCGCTGGTTCTTGTGCATCTGCTTTGCTCTATAGATGCGCTCGATGGCGTCTTTCGCTTCAGGCGCGCAGCCGAGCGCGTAGATCGAATCGGTCGGATACGCCGCGACGCCGCCGCGATGCAGGATCTCGACGGCTTCCTGGATCTTGCGCGGGTTCGGATCGCCCCACGCTTCGATGACGATGCGCGCGGGCTGCCTCATCGCTTGAACCCTTTGCCGATCACGTACTGCTCGATCGAGATCTGCCGGCTCGACTCGGGCTTCACCGACTTCGCCGTGGCAAACCGCGCGCGCACGCGCTCGCAGAGCTGCTTGAACTCGGGGCCCATGAACAGCTTGCCGACGAAGTTGCCGCCGGGCGCGAGCGTTTGCTCGGCGATCTCGAGCGCGCGCTCGAACAACGCCTCCGAGCGCGCCTGATCCATGCTGCGGATGCCGCTGGTATCGGGCGCCATATCCGAGAGCACGACGTCGAAGCTCGACAGATCGCCTTTGAGCTCGGCGACGGGGATCGCCATCACGTCGCCGACGAGCGTGCGCGCGCCTGCGACGGCGACCGGCACGCGATCCAGGCCGACGAGGATGCCGGTCGCGCCGACGCGGCTGCGCGCGTACTGCAGCCACGAGCCGGGCGCGCAGCCGAGATCGAGCACGCGCTGACCGGGCGCGAACAGATCGACCTTGTCGTCGAGCTCGCCGAGCTTGTACACCGCGCGCGCGAGGAAGCCTTCCTTCTTCGCCTTCTGGTGGAAGCGGTCGTGGCGGTTCGAACGGTCCGCCAGCCCTTTGGTTTTCGCCATAAATACAAACGCCCGATCGCGAGGCGACCGGGCGTGTACCACAACTGGAGCGCGCGACTAACCGCGACCGGCAGCTGCCTTCTTCGACGCCTTGAGCGGGTTCTTCGAGCGCACTTCCTCTTTGCCCATGCCCTTGCGCTTGTACTGCTTGCGCGTCGCGGCCTTGGTCACGACGACGTATTCGTTCGCCGCGCCCGGGACCGAGCCACGGACGAGGATGACGTTGTCGTCGGCGAGGATGCGGAACAGCTGGAGGTTCTGCTGGGTGACGCGATCGTCGCCCATCTGACCCGCCATGCGCTTGCCCTTGTGGACGCGCTGCGGGGTGAGGCGGCAACCGATCGAGCCGCCGTGACGGAAGTACTCGTGCGTGCCGTGGGCGCGCGTCATGCCCTTCATGTGGTGGCGCTTGATGACGCCCTGGTAGCCCTTGCCCTTGCTCCAGCCTTCGACGTCGATCGCGACGCCGTCGGCGAACACGTCCTTCGGGCCGATGACCTGACCGAGCGTGTACTTCGCGGCTTCGTCCTTCGCGAGACGAATCTCGCGGATGAAGCGCTGCGGCTTGCTGTTCGCGGCCTTCGCGATACCGAGCTCGGCTTTGTTCGCGAGACGGGCGGGCTTCTCGTCGAAGCCGAGCACGATCGCGGTGTAGCCATCGCGCTCTTCGGTGCGCGTGCCGACGACGTGGCACGGGCCGACCTGGATGACGGTCACGGGCACGGCTTCACCGTCATCCGCGAACACCTGCGTCATTCCGAGTTTCTTGCCTAGGAGGCCTGGCTGTAGCGACATTGGGAGCGAATCTATAGCGGCGAAAGCTCAGGGAGTCAATGTCGAGTCAATGCGGTAAGCGCGCAGCGCATTTCGCGTCGTCAGCGCTGCCAAGTCATCGAAACTCGTGCCGATTTCATGTGCGACCGTCTCCGCGGTGTGAACGATAAAGCCAGGCTCGTTGCGCCGACCGCGTTTGGGCACCGGCGCGAGGTAGGGACAGTCGGTCTCGATCAGCAGCTTTTCGCGCGGCACGATCTTCACGGCGTCGCGCAGCGGCTGCGCGGTCTTGTACGTGACGATGCCCGAAAACGAGATGAAGCAGCCGAGCTGGTTGTACGCGGCGGCGTCATCCGGCGTGCCGGTGAAGCAGTGGATGATGCAGGGCAGGTCGCCCAGGTTCGCGCGCAAGATCGCGAGCGCGTCGGCGTGCGCATCGCGGATGTGACAGACGACGGGTTTGTTCACCGCGTGCGCGAGCGCGATGAACTGCTCGAACGCGCGTTGCTGTTGATCGCGCGGCGAGTGGTCGTAGTAGTAGTCGAGCCCGGTCTCGCCGATCGCGACGACGCGCGGATGCCGCGCGAGCCGCTCGTGGATCGCCCACCACGCGGGCGTCATCTTCGCGACGTCGTGCGGATGCGTCGCGACGGTGGCCCAGATGTTCGGATCGCGTTCGGCGAGTGCGACCGCGCGCTCGGCGGATGCGGGCGTATCGACCGCGCCGATCACGACCATACGGCGCACGCCGGCTTCGCGCGCGCGGGCGAGCACGTCGTCGCGGTCGGCGTCGAACTCGGGACCGTCGACGTGCATGTGGCTATCGAACAGCTCGGTCACGACTGCAACTCCGTCGCCCGCTGTGCGATCGCTTTGCGCGCCGCTTCGATCGGCTCTTTGAGCTCGCTGCCCTTGATCGAGCGCGCGAGCTTGTCGAGCGCTTGCGTCGCCCAGCCGCCGCCGATCTCGGCGAGCTGCTCGATCGCGATGCCGCGGACGTGGACTTTGCGATGCACGAGCGCGTCGAGCAGCGTCTTCTTCGCCTTCGGATAGTCGACGATCGCGAGCAAGCGGCCCGCCGCGAGCGTGCGCGCTTCGTCGGGCGTCTTCTTGTGCGCGACCGCGGCGGCGAGCTCTTGCTCGGCGCGCAACCGGCCGAGCGCGCTCACCGCATCCCACGAACGTTCGGCATCGCCGATCGCAGCGGCGAGCGCGGGCAGGCCGCGCGCGTCGTCGAGATCGGCGAGCGCGTACGCGACGTCGAAGCGCGGCGCGGTTTCGCTCGCGGGCAAGCGCTCCCAGCACGCGCCGAGCGCGGCGAGCGCGGCGGGTTTGCGATCGGTCATCACGGCGGCGATCGCGCCGACGCTCAGCGCGGCCGCGCCGACGACCTGGCCGTCGCGGTCGGCGAGGGCGGCCACTTCGTGCTCGAACGCGCGCGCCGGATCGACTTCGGCCAGCGACGTCGCGGCTTGAAAGCGCAGATCGGCGGGCCCGTCGCGCAGCATCTCGGCGAGCGGTTCGAAGCCGTCGTGCGCGCGCAGCGTGCCGAGCGCGATCGCGGCGTTCTGGCGAACCGCCGGCGCACCGTCGGACAAGCGCTTCACGAGCGCCGGCACGGGGCCGAGCTCGCCGAGCGAGCCCAGCGAGCCGCACGCCTCGGCGCGAACTTCGGGCTTGTCGTCGTCGAGCGCGCGCACCAGCGCGTCGATCGCGCGGCGCTTCTCGACGTCACCGTCTACATCGCCGAGCGCGTGCGCGGCGATCGCGCGCGCTTTCGGGCTGCCGCCCGCGAGATCGCGCAGCGCGGCGTCGAACGTGATCGTC